>DATLLM010000623.1:0-9588 GCA_035537855.1 Chloroflexota bacterium
GTCCCTGACCGGGCGCTACCTGCAGGACCGGGAGTCCGGGACGGAGAGCAGGTCGCGCGGGGTGCCGCCGAACAGCACCCGCCCGCCCTTGCTGCCCCCTTCCGGGCCCAGGTCCACGATCCAGTCCGCGTTGCGGATCACGTCCAGGTTGTGCTCGATCACGATCACCGTGTTCCCCCCGTCCACCAGCCGGTTCAAGATCGCCAGCAGGTGGCCGATGTCGGACAGGTGCAGCCCCGTGGTCGGCTCATCCAGAACGTAGATGCTGCCGCGCTTGTGCAGCTCGCTGGCCAGCTTGATGCGCTGGCACTCCCCGCCGGAGAGCGTGCTCAGGGGCTGCCCGAGGGTCAGGTAGTCCAGACCGACGTCGCGCATCGCCTGCAGCTTGCGCACGATCTCCCGGCGGGAGAAGAAGTCCGCCGCCTGACCGACGGTCAGGGCCAGCACCTCGCTGATCGACTTGCCGTCCAGGGTGTACCGCAGCACCTCGTCCTTGAAGCGCCGCCCCTGGCAGGTCTCGCAGGGGTACTTCACCCCGTCCAGAAAGGCCAGATCGGTGTAGATCACGCCGGAGCCGTTGCAGGCCTCACAGGCGCCCTTGGAGTTGAAGCTGAACAGCCCGGCGTCCACCTTGTTCGCCGCGGCGAACGCCTTGCGCACGTCGTCCATCACCCCGGTGTAGGTGGCCGGGTTCGAGCGGGTGCTGGCCCCGACGGCGGACTGGTCGATGACCACCGCCTCCGGGTGCTGGCGCAAGAACTCCTCGTTGATCAGCGACGACTTGCCCGAGCCGGCCACGCCGGTGATCACGGTCAGCACCCCTTGCGGGATGTCGACGCTCACGTGCTGGAGGTTGTTCGCCCGGGCGTCGCGGATGGGCAGGCTTCCGGCGGGCGCCCGCACCTCCGCGCGCAGGGGGAGGCTCCGGCGCAAGTATCGCCCGGTCAGGGTGTCCGACCGCAGCAGTCCCCGGTAGTCCCCCTCGAAGACGATCTCCCCGCCGGCCGTACCCGCCCGCGGGCCGACGTCGACCACGTGGTCGGCCACCTTGATCACGTCCGGGTCGTGCTCGACCACCAGCACGGTGTTGCCCCGGTCGCGCAGCTTCTTGAGCAGGTCGTTGAGGCGGTGCACGTCCCGCGGGTGCAGCCCGACGCTCGGCTCGTCGAAGATGTACATCACGTCAACCAGGCTGCTGCCGAGGTGCTTGACCATCTTGATCCGCTGCGACTCGCCGCCGGAGAGGGTGTCCGTCTCGCGGTTCAGGCTGAGGTAGCCCAGCCCGATGTCGCTCACGCTCTGCAGGCGTTCGACGAGCGTCGCCACCATCGGCGCCGCGACCGGGCCCTTGATCTCCCGAATCAGGGGGATCAGGTCGTCGACCTCCATGACGCACAGCTCGGCGATGTTGCGCCCGTTGATCCGGGCGCCGAGCGCCGCCTGGCTGAGGCGCGCTCCCTTGCACAGCGGGCAGGGTCGCATCCGGATGTAGGGGGCGACCGCCTTCTGGGTGCGCTCCGAGAGGGTCTTCAGGTCGCGCCGGATGTAGGCCCGCTCCACCTTCTCGATGATCCCGGCGTAGGTCAGGTTCATCGTGCCCTCGCCGAACTTCATCTGGAACTTCTTCTGCTTGCCGTAGAGCAGCAGGTCCATCTCCTCGGGCGTGAAGTCGGCCAGCTTCTTGTCGTTGTCGAAGAAGCCGCTCGCGGTGTAGGCGCCCAGCTCCCAGGAGGCGAAGAAGGGCACCTGCACCGCCCCCTCGTTGAGCGACTTGCTCAGGTCGAGGAAATCGTCCGAGACCACCCCCAGCTTCTTCCCCAGCCCGTTGCACTCCGGGCACATCCCCTGCGGGTCGTTGAACGAGAAGGCGTTGGAGTAGCCGACGTGCGGCTCGCCCACCCGGGAGTAGAGCAGGCGGAGGGCGGTGTAGATGTCCGTGATGGTGCCCACGGTGGAGTGCGAGCCTCCGCCCATGCGCTTCTGGTCGACCACCACCGCCATGCTCAGATTCTCGATCGCGTCCGCCTCGGGTGAGGGGTAGCGCGGCAGGAAGTTGCGCACGAAGAGGCTGAAGTTCTCGTACAGCTGGCGTTGCGCCTCGGTGGCGATGGTGTCGAAGACGATCGAGGACTTCCCTGAGCCGGAGACCCCGGTGAAGATGGTGATCTTCCGCTTGGGGATGCGCAGCGAGACGTCCTTCAGGTTGTTCTCCCGTGCTCCCCGAATCTCGATGAACTCGCTCACGTTTCGCCTTTCTCGGGCGGCGTCTCAAGACGGCGGCGTCCCCGCCGGGGACGCCGGATCACGGCAGGAGGCCGAGCGTCCGTCCCAGCGCCCGCGCCTCGTCCGCCAGGTCGAGGGTGAAGCGGGTCAGCGTCGCCAGCGGGACGAGGGCCCCCTCCAGGGGGACACCGAACAGGTCTTCGAGCCAGCGGCGCAGCGCCGGCCGCGAGCGCGCCGCGACCAGGCTACCGCCGGCGAAGAGCCCCATGTTGAGGGGCGCATGCAGAGCGTACCCGAAGCGGATCAGGTCCCGCTCCGTCGCGCCCAGCCGCCAGCCGGCGTCGCGGAGCCCGTCCAGGTAGCGCCCGAAAATGGCTTCGTCGAGGGCCGGGGCCTGCGCCGGGTCGGCCCCCATGATCTGGCTGGAGGAGACCAGGTGGCCGGCGTCCTCGCCCAGCGGCGCCGGGCCGGTGGCGTCCCAGTCGATGGCCACCGTCAGCTCACCGCCGGCGGCGGGGCGGGACAGCAGGTTGCGCCGGTGGGCGTCGCCGTGGGCCAGCGTACGGGGCAGGCGGTTGAGCGCCGCCAGGAGCGCCGCGCGCTCGTGCCATACCCGGGTCAGCCGCTCCCGGTCGCCCTGGCCGAGCAGGCGGCCCACGGCGGGATCGTCCCAGGCCGCCCGGAACTCGCCCCCGGCCCCCAGGATGGCGTCGCCCAACCCCTGCTGGGCGACGAAGTCCACCCAGTAGGACAGGAACCCGGGTCCCTCCCGGAGGTCGTCCGGCAGGGGCTCGGTGCGCTCGAGATGGGCGACCAGGGGCCGGGCGTCCGGCGCCGGGAAGGCGCCGTTGAAGCGCCCCAGATGGTAGGCGGCGAGCCCGTAGCGGTCGACGGACCAGCGGGCGCCCGGGGGCTCGGGCAGGTCCTCCAGCCACAGCCAGCTGCCGCCGCCGGCCGGGCGGGTGACGGCGTAGCGGCGCGGGGCGCGCAGCCCGAAGGGCAGGCGCGGCAGGCGGGCGAGCAGCGCCGAATCGTAGGCCCGCACCTCCGCGTCGCGCTGCGGATCGTCGCGGCGCACTTTGAGCACCACCGAGAAGGGCGTGCGCCGCCGGCCAGCCAGGAGCTCGCCGCCGACGCGCCAGGCGCGGCTGACGTCGGCGCCCCCTTGCAGGGGGCGGAGCTCCCACGGGCCGAGGGCGCCGCCGGCCGCGCCGGCGGCCAGCCGGGCGACCGGCAGCAGGGTGGCCGCGTCCGGCGCGGGCGGGGCGCCGCTCACCCGCCCCCGGCGATGCGGCGCAGGGCCCAGACGCGCAGTCCGCCGCCGGGAACCGCAGCCTCGTGCACCACCCGGAATCCCGCCCGGTGGTAGAACGGCAGATTGGCCTCGTTCATCGTCTCCAGGTAGCAGGGCACGCCGTCGGCGTCTGCCCGGGCGGTGCCGTGGCGAATCAGCGCCCCGCCAACGCCCGCGCGCTGCCGGGCGGGATCGACGCCCAGGATCAGCAGGTACCAGTGCGGCTCGGGCACCGCCAGGTGATGGGCCGCTTCCGTCGACTCGGCCAGACTCGCGAAGCGCCGTACGCCGCCGAGTCCGAAACGGATGGGCAGGGCCCCGAAGCCCGCCCGCAGCATCTGCAGGGGGCGGAGGTCCGTCTGCCCGGGCCGAACCCAGACGGCCGCCCCGACCGGCTGGCCGTCCAGGAGCACCGTCTCCGTCTTGCCGAACAGGTGGCCCACGTTCAGGCCGTGGGCCAGGAACCAGCGCAGATTGCCACCCCGCGTCTTCGCCTCGGGCAGCAGGTAGACGAACATCGGGTCGTGGTAGAAGGCGCGCGCCAGCGCCGTGCTCGCCGCCGCCCGCGCGGCGCGCGGCAGGCCCTCCACCCGTAGCGCTTCCGGCGCCGGCTCTGGAGCCGGTGCCGCCGGATCGGGAGACGAGGCCGAGGGGGTCATGGTGCTCCTTCCGGGCGGTGCCCGCCGGGCGGCGCCGGGCGCCGGGTGCCGGGTGCCGGGTGGGGCGATCGGGTGCAGGGCCGCGGTCCGGGCGCCGTCCCGGGTAGCCTATCAAGCCGCCGCCCGGACCGTCTGCCGCCGGCGGACCCGGAGGCTACGTCCCGTGGGCGTCGCCGGGCGACCACGCGGTGCCGCCGGGCGGCACGTCGACGCCGTCTTCCGCCAGCAGGCGGTCGAAGACGGTGCGGATGTCCGTGCGCGCCCCGTAGCCCGCCTCGCGCAGCAGGCGCCAGTGCCGCGCCCAGCGTTCGTCGTTCTCCGGGGCGCGGGCAACCGACTCGCGGTTCCAGGCGTCGATCGCCGCCGCCGGCGGCCAGCGGCCGGACCGCAGGGCGGCCAGCACCCCGGCGTCGTCGGCGTTCGCCGCCACCACCGCCGCGAACGCCTCGGGCGTGACGTCCAGGAAGGAGAACAGGCGGGTGCTGATGTTCCCGGTCGTCGCCTTGTACGCTCCGGCGGTGCCCGCCAGGTCGGCGCGCATCTTGTCGATGCAGCGGGGCAGGGTGACCACGCCGCCGAGGGCGGCGAAGGGACTGCGCGGGGGGTGCTTCTCGAGGTCCAGCGGGGGGCTCCTTCCGCCCCAGGGTACCCCCGTTCCCACCCGGCGGCACGGAGCGGGATTCGTGGCGGGGCGCAGGGCGCAGGGCGTGGGGCGCAGGGCGCAGGGCGCAGGGCCGCTCAGGCGGCGGGCCGGGGCCGGCGCGCCGGGCCGGACGACAGCGCCGGATCGGCCAGCCGGGAGGCGAGCTTGGTCAGCAGCTCCCGGCAGGCGGGCGCTTTCGCCGGATCGCTCGCGGCGAGCGCTTCCAGGCGCACGATCAGGCGGTACAGGTCCTCGGCATCCTGCGGCGACTCCGCCGCCGGAGAGGGCATGCCCAGAGCATAGCGGTCGGGGCCGCGGCCCGGCCACCGGCGGGCGGCGCGGGCGCCGCTAGGCCCGGCGCTCGCGGTCCGTCGCCAGGGTCACCAGGGCGTGCAGCACCAGCACGATGGCGGTCGCCAGCGTGTACAGGACGATGACCGCGCGCATGAGCATCACGTCTTCCCTGGGCCCGGGAGTACCGGGCCCGCATGGGGGCCGGGTGCTCCCCGGACCCCACGATCCCCAAACGTCCCGCCTCCGCCCCCGCGGAGCCGGGCCCCAGAACGCCCGACTGTGCCCCGACGTCGAGCTCCACCCGGCGACGCGCGAGCGGAATGCGCTGCCGGGCTGCTCTCCCTCATGATCAATAGTGACGCGGCCGCGTAACCGCCGGGTGAACGGACGGTTGAGTCCGGGTAACTTGCTACCGTCCGTCGTGCTGCGCCTGCTGCGCGTGCGTCTGGCCGCGTTCGCCGCCCTGCCCCGGGACGCCCGGCTCTACGTCTGCGCTGGCGCGCTCTCGGCCTTCGCCACGGGGGCGTTCGCCGCGGTCTACAACCTCTACGTGCTCGCTCTGGGCTACGACACCGCCTTCCTGGGCACGCTCCTGGTGGTGGCCTCGGTGGGGGCCGGTGCGGCCGTCGTCCCCGCCGGGGCGCTCGTCGACCGGGTGGGCGCCAGGGGGCTCCTGCTGGGAGGCAGCCTGGTCGTCGCCGGCGGGATCGGGGCGCAGCTGGTGGTGCCCCTGGCGGCCGTGCTCGTCGGCGGCAACCTTCTGGCCGGAGCGGGGGCGGCCGCGTTCTTCGTCGCCGCCGCGCCGTTCCTGGCCCGGACGGTGCCGCCGGCGCGCCAGAACGCCGTCTTCAGCCTGGACACGGCGGCCGCGCTCGCCGGCACAGCCCTGGGCAGCATCGTCGCCGGGCAGGTGGCCGCGCTCGCCGCCGGCGCCGGACCGGCCGGAGCGCAGCCGTACCGCCTGGCGCTGGTGCTGGGCAGCGCCGTCGGCGCCCTCTCCTTCCCCGTCCTGCTGGCGACGCAGGGCAGCGCCGGCGCGGCCGCGCCCGGGGCGGAGGGTTCCCGGGCGGCGGGAGCCGGTCTCGGGGTGGCCCCGGCGCTGGGCGTGGTGGCGTCCTGGCGGGCCGTCCTGCGCGACGGGGCGGCGCTGCGCCTGGGGGTGACCACCGCCCTGATCGGCCTCGGCGCCGGGCTCTTCGTGCCCTTCCTGAACGTCTACTTCGTCGACGTCCTGGGGGCCAGCCCGGCGGTCTACGGCTGGGTCAGCGGGGCGACCACCCTGACCCGCCTCGGGGCCACCCTGCTGGCGCCGCCGGTGGCCGCGTTGCTGGGAACGGCGGGGGCCATCGCCGGGACGCAGCTGGCCTCGGTGCCGTTCCTGCTGCTGCTCGGTTTCGCGCCGCAGCTGCCGGTGGCCGCGGGGGCGGTGGTGGTGCGGGGGGCCTTGATGAACATGGCCGCCCCGCTGCAGACGAGTCTGACCATGGGGCGCCTGCGCCCCGAATCGCGCGGGTCAGGCAACGCCTTCCTGCTGCTGGTGGCGAACCTGACCCGGGCCGCGAGCACCCTCGCGGGGGGGGCGCTGATCGAGCAGACCGGCTACCGCTGGCCGTACCTGCTGACCGCCGTCCTCTACGCGGCGGCCTCCGTCCTGCTCTGGCTGTGGTTCGGCGAGCGGCCCCTCAGGCGACCGCCGGGCGGGCGCTGAGGTCCGGCACCGGCCCGTCCGCGTCCGCCCGCCCGTTCGCGCCCTCCGGGCCGAGGATGTCGTCGAACATGGAGTTGAAGGTCACGTCGTCCAGCGTCTCCTCGCGGATCAGGCGCTCCGCGATCTGGTCGAGCTTGGCCCGGTGCTTGGTCAGGATCTCCTTGGCCGTGCGGTGGGCCTTGGAGATGATCTCGCTCACCTCTTCGTCGATGGCGTGGGCCGTGGCGTCCGAGTAGTTGCGCGTCTCCGAGATGTCCCGCCCCAGGAAGACCAGCTCCTCCTTCTTGCCGAAGGTGCGCGGCCCCAGCTTGCGGCTCATCCCGTAGCGCGTGACCATGTGCCGGGCCAGGTCGGTGGCCTTCTCGAGGTCGTCGCTCGCCCCGGTGGTGATCTCCTGGAAGGCGATCTCCTCGGCCGCCTGCCCGCCGAGCATGGAGCAGAGGGTGTCCTCCATGAAGCTGCGGGTGTGCATGTACTCGTCTTCCGGGGGCAGGTAGCGGGTGTGCCCGCCGGACATCCCCCGGGCCACGATGGACAGCTTGTGCACCGGCCAGCAGTTGGGGAGCAGCTTGGCCACCAGGGCGTGCCCCACCTCGTGGTAGGCGGTGATCCGCTTCTCCTTGTCCGAGATGACCCGGCTCTTGCGCTCCGGGCCGGCGATGACCCGGTCGATCGCCTCCTCCAGCTCCTCCATCCCGATGGTCTTCTTGTTCCGCCGGGCGGCGAGGATGGCGCCCTCGTTGAGCAGGTTGGCCAGGTCGGCGCCGGAGAAGCCGGCGGTCTGCTTGGCCAGCACGTCCACCAGCACGTCCTTGTCCAGGGGCTTGCCCCGGCTGTGCACGTCCAGGATGGCCTTGCGCCCGCGGATGTCCGGGTTGTCCAGGACGACCCGCCGGTCGAAGCGTCCCGGGCGCAGCAGCGCCGGGTCGAGCACGTCCGGCCGGTTGGTGGCGGCGAGCACGATCACGTTGGTGTTCGTGTCGAACCCGTCCATCTCCACCAGGATCTGATTCAGGGTCTGCTCGCGCTCGTCGTGGCTCCCGCCCAGGCCGGCCCCGCGCTGCCGCCCGACGGCGTCGATCTCGTCCACGAAGACGATGCAGGGGGCGTTGCGCTTGGCCTGGTCGAACAGGTCGCGCACCCGGCTGGCGCCGACGCCGACGAACATCTCGACGAACTCGGAGCCGGAGATGGAGAAGAAGGGCACCCCGGCCTCGCCGGCGACGGCGCGGGAGAGGTAGGTCTTGCCCGTCCCGGGCGGGCCCACCAGCAGCACCCCCCGGGGGATGCGCGCCCCCAGGGCGGCGAACTTCTCCGGGTACTTCAGGAACTCCACCACCTCGGCGAGCTCCTGCTTCGCTTCCTCAACGCCGGCGACGTCCGCGAACGTGATCGTCGGCTTGTTGCCCATGAACATCCGCGCCCGGCTCTTGCCGAAGGACAGGGCCTGGTTGTTCGAGCCCTGGGCCTGGCGCATCATGAACAGCAGCAGGGCCCCGAAGATGATCACCGGCAGGAAGGACCCGATGATCCCCAGCCAGGAGGTGAACTGGCTCGGCTCGCGCACCTCGACCTTCACCTGCTCGTCGCGCACGCCGCGCTGGTTCAGGTCGGCCAGAACTTCCTGGCGCTCGGACTTGATCGCCACCTTCCGCCCCTCGCTCGTGTTGGCGATGACGCGGTTCCCCTGGATGACGATCTCGTCTACCCGGTTGCTCTTGGCATCCCGGACGATCAGCGCGTAGAGGTCGCTGATCCCGATCTGGCTTTCCTTGGCCGGCGGGCTGAACAGGGTGAAGAAGATGGCCAGCACGGCGACCATGATGACCAGGTAGACAAAGCTGTTCCGCAGCCAGCGGGTATCCATCTTCACGGTGTCAGTCCCTCAACTCCTCTCGATTATACGCTCACGAGTCGCGTCCGAGAGGGTTCGTTCCAGGTGTCCCCGCGTACCGCGGGGCGTGATCAAGCGTCTCCGTAGACGTCCGTCCGCAGCACCCCGATGTAGGGCAGATTGCGGTAGTTCTCGGCGTAGTCCAGGCCGTAGCCGACGACGAATCGGTTGGGGATCTCGAAGCCGATGTGCTCGACCGTCACGTCCGCCTTGCGCGGCACCTGCTTGTTCAGCAAGGCGCAGACCCGCAGGCTGGCCGGGTTGCGGCTGCGCAGGTTCTCCAGCAAGTAGCGCAGGGTCAGCCCGCTGTCCACCACGTCCTCGACCACCAGCACGTTGCGCCCCTCGATCGAGCCGTCGAGGTCCTTGGTGATCCGCACCACCCCGCTGGACTGCGTCGCGTTGCCGTAGCTGGAGACGGCCATGAAGTCCATCTCCAGCGGCAGCGGCAGCTGCCGGGCGAGGTCGGTCATGAACATGATCGCCCCCTTCAGCACGCCCACCAGCACCAGGTCCTGCCCGGCGTAGTGGCGCCTGACCTCGTCGGCCAGCTCGGCCACCCGCTGATTCAGGTCGCGCTCGCTGATCAGCACCTCTTCGATGTCGGCGTGCACGGCGTTGGACTCGGCGGCGCTCATCGGCACGGCTCCTCGGGGCCCCTCGAAGGACGAGAAGGATGGGCGGCGGGCTCGCTCTCAAGTATGCGGCCTCCCGGGGCGCCGCCGCCGGGTGCCTCCCCATCGCCCCGCCCGGCCCGCTCGCCGTCGCTCCCCATCCGTCTGTGCCGCTGCCCGGCCCGGGGTTCACCGCCTCCGTCCGCTGCGGGCTCGATTCGGGCCCGGCCCCGCTCCAGGCGCAGGCGCAGCCCCGGAG
>DATLLM010000624.1:0-13881 GCA_035537855.1 Chloroflexota bacterium
GCGGGAGGGCGGGTCGGCCTCGGAGTAAGGGCGGTTCAGGTCGGCCCGGGCGGCGAGCGAGCGGTTCAGCCGGGGCCCGCTGATCAACACGGCGGCGCGCCCCCAGCCCCCGTAGCTGACCACGTAGGGCGGGGCCTCGAACTGCGACTCGAGCATCCCGGCCAGCTTCCGCAGCAGCCAGGTCTCGCGGTAGAAGTTGTAGAGCACGAGCACGCCGTCCGGGGCGAGGCGGGCGCGGGCCTCGGCGAAGGCCTCCTCGGTGAAGAGGAAGCTCTCCAGGCGCAAACTGGCGAACTGCGAGGTCAGGGTCAGCGAATCCGGCAGGGCGAAGACGATCAGATCGTACTGCTCGCCGCTGCGGCGCAGGAAGGCCCGGCCGTCGTCGACGTGGACGGTCACGCCCGGGTCGGAGAAGGGCTGGTCCGGGTGGTAGCGCCGCCCCAGGCGGGAGATCACGGGGTCGATCTCGACGGCGTCGACGCGCTCCACGCCGTGCTGCAGGGCGACGGCGGCGTCTGAGCCGCTGCCGGCGCCGATGATCAGGGCGCGGCGGAAGGCGCCGTCGCCGAAGAGGTCGTAGGGGACGCGGTAGAAGGGCTCCTTCTCGGGCGCCGTCTGCATGATCTGGTGGCCGATGCTGTTCACCGTCAGCACCCAGGCGTTGGGGTGCTCCGCCATCGGGGTGAGGCCGATGCGGTAGTAGGGCGACCACCAGTTGTCCCGGCCGATCAGGGTGGCGATGACGAGCACGGCGGCCAGGGGCGCCCCCGCGAGCAGGACGTCGCGCAGGCGGGGGAGGGCCAGCAGGAGCACGACGGCGGCGAGGCCGCCGAGCCAGATCCAGGGGGGTTGCTCGGTGAGGGAGAGCAGGAAGAAGGCGGCGATCCCCGCCAGGCTGCCCGCGACGTCCAGGGCGTAGGCCTTCAGCGGCGGCCGCACCTCGCTCAGCAGGCGCCCGATGGGGCGGCCCAGGCAGGTGAACAGGAGGGCGACGAGCAGGAAGGAGGCCGGCAGGACGAGGGCGTTCTCCGGCGGCGCCGCCCCGCTCTCGCTCGCGCCGTAGTAGAGCACCCCGGCCGACTCGATGCGCAGCTCGAACCGGGCGGTGGCCACCAGCACGACCACCGCCAGCAGCACCCAGGGGAAGGCCAGCAGGCCGGGGCGCAGGCGCCCGTGCTGCCGGGCGGAGAGGATGCCGACGCCCAGACCGAGGAAGGAGGCCAGCAGGATGAAGTTGGTGAAGTAGGAGACGAAGCGGACGTGGGCCGGAATCCAGCGGATGCAGAGCAGCTCGGCGTAGAGGGCGATGAAGGTGAGCAGAAAGAGCCGGAGCGCCGGGCGGCGGAGTACGGACATCGCTGGGGCATAGTACACGCCTGCCGCGGCCGCGCCCCCGGGCGGATGCGCCGGGCGAAGACGGCGACTCTGACCGGCGGTGGCGTGCGAAGCGCCGGCGGGCTGTGGTACACTCTGAGCGTTCTGGTGGCTGGAGCGGGGCGGTCCCACCCGTTCCCATCCCGCACACGGCCGTGAAGCGCCCCAGCGCCGACGATACTGCGACCGGGAGGTCGCGGGACAATAGGTCGCCGCCAGGGCATTTTTACCCCCCGGAGGTTCTCCTCCGGGGGTTTTTCTTTGTCCGCCCCGGCTCAGGCGCCGCCGGCTCAGGCGCCGCCGGCCCCCCGGCTCAGGCGCGGGCGCGGGATCGGGGATCACCAGGGCAGACGGGTGTGGCCGGAGACGTCGCCGCGCTCGGCGCCGGCCAGGCGCTGGTAGTCCCGCGGGGCGAGCGCCAGAGAGCACCCCGGCTCGAGGGTCAGCACCACCCGCCGCCGCTCGAAGACCGCCTCGTCGATCAGCCCGCGGGCGTAGAACAGGCCGGGCACCGCCGGCAGGGCCCCCGGCGCGCCGGGGAGACCCGCCCAGCCGACGCGCCCGACGCCACGGTCGGCGCGCAGCACGCGCAGCTCGTCCGCCCCGAGGCGCTGGCGCAGGCGCGGCGCCCCGATCTTGCGGTCGGCGGGGACGAGGACGAGCAGCGGACGCTGCGACGCCCCGGCGGTGGCGGCGAAGAAGAGCGTCGCCCGCCCGGCCTCGGGCAGGGGCAGGCCCCACAGCTCGGCCAGGTGCCGGGCGTGCCGGGCCGGCTCGTGGGTGCGCACCTCGTGCGCCACGCCGGCGTCCCGCACCGCCCGCAGCAAGGCCGCCGGCGCCGCGAGGTCGACCGGCGCGAAGGGCAGCCAGCGGTCGGCGTCGGTCACGGATCACCCGCACTGTAGCGCGCCGGCCGCCGGGACGCCGGCGCGGCCACCCCGCCGCCGGGCGCCCCCGCGGACCGCCCGCCGCCAGGGAAGCGCCAGCGCGGCGACAGACGCCGGCCCGGCGCATCTCCGCCCGTCCTGACCCGTTCGGACTCGTGTCCCGGACGGCGCCGCCGGCGCGGCCGGGACAGCACGGCAGGGAGCGAGGCATACGTGAGCGAGTCGGCACGCGACGCGGTCCGGTCGAGCGCGACCGGGGTCCTGAGCCTGGGCCTCGAGGTGGTCATCGGGGTCTGGCTGCTCTTCCTGTTCACGCTGGCCCTGGCCTGGGACCCGCTCGACCGGCGCTTCGGGTTCCACGACCGCCGGCGCCAGACGCGACCCGGCGTTGCGACGGCGGCCCCGGCCGGGGCCTACGGCTTCGGCGGGCCGGTGGACGGCGACGGGGACGCGCGCGGCGCGGACGGCGCCGCGTAGGCGCCACCGGTAGCTGGTACCATTCGCCCGGCCCCGGAGCGCAGCCGCCCGGGGCCGGCGGCCCCCCGGGCCAGCACCCGCACCAGCACCTGCGCCGCCCCGGCAGCACGGGGCCGCCGACCGGATATGGCGTGACGGCCACTTCTGACCCCGACCTCGGGCGAACCCAACCCCTGCGCCCGGACGAGCTGCGGCGCACGCGCCCCGTCCCGGCGGTGGCGAACGGGGCCGGAGCCGGACCCCTCGCGCCGGCGCCGACCGGCGACGTCGCGGACGAGGCGCCCGCCGGAGACGAGCCGGCGCTGCCCCCGGACGGAGCAGCAGCAGCGGAAGCGGAAGGGCTGGACGGCTCCGCGCCCGACGGCGACGGCGACGGCGACGGCGACGGCGACGGCGAGGCGGCGCTCCAGACCCCACCACAACCCGCCCGGCGCGGCCGGGCGGCGGCCGCCGCCCTCGACGCGCTCGGCTTCGCCTCCGCCTGGCTCGCCGCCCTGGTCATCCTGGGCGGGGCGTTCTTTCTGGCCTGGCGCATCGCCCAGCCCCAGATGGCCCGGCCCTACGTCTACGACGAGGCGGCGTTCTCGTTCGCCGGCCACGCGGTGGCCCAGACGGGGATTCCGCTGTCCAACGTGGGGCACATGCAGACGGAGACGCCGGGCGACTACTCCAAGCGCTACAACTGGGCCCTCTGGCACCCCCCGCTCTACGTCTTCATCCTGGGCCACGCCTACCGCCTGTGGGGCGAGACGGAGACCGTGGCCCGCTCCGTCGGCCTCGTCTGCAACGCCCTCGCGGCGCTCTTCGCCTTCGCCACCGCCCTCGTGCTCCTCTGGCGCGACGGCGCCGGTCGGGTGCGCCGCGCGGCGCCGGTGTTCGCCGCCACCGGAGTGGCGCTCTACGCGACCAACCCGTTCGTCATCCAGAGCGCCCTGCTGCTGGATATCGACGGCACCGTGCTGGTGGCGTCGATCTCCATGCTGACGTTCTTCTACGTCCTGCTGCTGCGCTCGCCCCGCCCGCTGCGCAGCCCGGTGACCTGGTTCCTGCTCGGGCTGGTGACGTTCGGCCTGGCCCTCTCGCTCTGGGCCAAGATGACCACCGCCATCGCCGTGGTCGCCGCCGCCGCCCTGGTGCGGCTGCTGGCGAACCGCCCCTGGCGCCCGCTGCGCGTGCTGGTGGACGTCCCGGTGGTGGTGATCGGCGGGGTCGGCTTGTTCCTGGCCACCTGGTGGGCCGCCTGCGCCGCCCTGGGGATGCCGTTCTGGCTGCCCTTCCGCATCCTCGACCTCGAGCTCCGGGACGCCGCCGGCAGCTCCGGCTCCTGGCGCGAGAACCCCCGCGTGCTGCTGGATATGGTCAGCTACGTCGCCTTGTGGGTCTCGCCGTACCTGATCCTGCTCTTCGTCTGGGCCGGCCTCGCCCGCCTGGGCGACCTGACCGTGCGCCCGGTCGCCGGCCTCTGGCGACGCCTGCGCCGCCGGCCCGTGGGGGGCGAGCCGTGGGGCGTCCGTCCGGTGGACTTCGTCCTGCTCGCCGGCGGGGCCGTCGCCGCCGCCTACCTGATCAAGCTGGCGGCGAGCTTCCCCAAGTACCACATCACCATGATGCCCCTGTGGGCCATCGGCATCGCCTACCTGCTGGCCCGCTACGTCCCCCGCATCGCCGTCTGGGAGCCACCCGTCTACGGCGTCGTCCTGGCCGGGATGGCGGGCTACTTCGTCACTTTCGTCGGCGACCGCTTCGTCCTCTTCCGGGGCTACGACTTCCTCTTCCCGCTGCTGGTCTGGCCGGCCGCGCTCGGCTTCGCTTTCCTCGTCCTGGGGGCCTGCTTCGGACGGGTCTACCTCCCCCGCCAGCTGGCCATCCTGGGGCTGCTGCTCACGCTCGGCTGGAGCTGGGGGGTCAACACCGCGCAGGTCCGGGCGAACTACTCCACCGCCTACAACTACGGCGTCGCCGGGCAGCGCGAGACGGCCACCTACCTGGCCAGCATCCTGCGCCCGGACCAGCCGTTCGTCGCCCCCCGGGACGTGGCCTACTACACCCAGCTGGAGCTCTACGTCGACCAGGACACGTTCTGGAATCACCTCGCGACGCTGAGCGAGGAGGGCATCACCACCTTCGACGGCAGCATCGCCGGCTACCCCCGGGTGGACGTGGTCGCCCTCTTCCTCTGGGACCCCAACCTCGGCCGGATCGCCCACGACTACCTGGCCGAGCTCTACGAGGTCTCGTACCAGCAGGGGCCCTTCCTGGTCTTCGTGCGCACCAGCCCGTGACCGGGGCCGAAGTCCCAGGCCCGAAGTCCCAAGTCCCAGGCCCGAAGTCCCAAGCTCGAGGTCCGACGTGACCGAGACGCCCCCGGTCGATCCGTACACCGACCCGAACGAGCTGTTCGACGTCTACCGCTACGACGGCACGCCGGCCGGACGGGTGAAGCGCCGCGCGGACGTGCACCGCGACGGCGACTGGCACCGCTCCTTCCACTGCTGGGTGCTGTGCCAGCCGCCCGGCGCGCCGGACGCCGCCCCCCTGCTGATCCTGCAGCGCCGGGGGTACCGCAAGGACACCTGGCCGGGGTGCCTCGACGCCTCCGTCGGCGGCCACTACCGCGCCGGCGAGACGCTGGCGGACGTCATCCGCGAGGTCGAGGAGGAGATCGGCCAGGCGGTGCGCCTGGAGGACCTCGTACCGCTCGGGCACCGCGTCGCCGTCGGCGAGCCCGAAGACGGCACCGGGACGCGCGACCGGGAGATCCAGGACGTCTTCCTCTGGCGCTCCGGGCTGCCGCTCGACGCCTTCCGGCCGCAGCCGGTTGAGGTGGCCGAGCTGGCCGCCGTCGCCGTCCCCGACCTGCTGCGCCTCTTCGCCGGCGAGGTTCCGGCCGTGGCGGCGACGCTGCTCGATTCCGAGCGCCGGTTGACGGCGGGCGAGGTGACCGCCGGCGAGTTCATCGCCACCGTCGACCGCTACTTCTACCGCATCGCCGCCCTGGCCGACCTCGCCCTGCGCGGCTACCCGCACCTGGTGGTCTGACCGCCCAATCTCAGGCCCGGGACCTGGGACCTCGGACCTGGGACCTCGGACCTGGGACCTACACCGCTCCGGCCGCCGCCGGCACCGCTCCGGCCGCGGCCCCGCTCTCCGGCCCCTGGGACTCCACCACCCGCAGGGTCTGCAGGGCGGTGAGCAGGTCGGCCTTCCAGCGCTCCGGCTGGGGCTGCCGCGGGATGCGCACCTGCTGGTTGCGGACGACGGCGTTGGTGCCGAAGGCCCGGTAGAGCGCCAGCCGGTCGGTGACGACGAACGGCGAGGTGCGGATCACGAGCTGGTCGTTCTGCGTCTCGATGCCGCGCAGGAAGCGGGCCTTGGCCATCGCCTTGACCCGCAGGACGTAGAACATGTCCGCCACCGGCGGCGGCAGCGGCCCGAAGCGGTCGACGAACTCGCGCTCCACCTCGTCCACCGCCGGCTCGGTGGTCAGATCGGCCAGCCGGCGGTAGAGCCGCACCTTGAGGTCGGGGTCGCCGATGTAGTCGTCCGGCAGGTGCGCTCCCAGGGGCAGGTCGATGACCAGGTCGTACTCCGGCAGGGTGCGCTTGCCGCGCAGCTCGTCCACCGCCTGCGCCAGCAGGCGGCAGTAGAGGTCGAAGCCGACGGAGTTCATGAACCCGCTCTGCTCCGGCCCGAGCAGGTTGCCGGCGCCGCGGATCTCGAGGTCCTTCATGGCGATCTTGAAGCCGGCGCCGAGGTCGCTCGCCTCGAAGATGGTGCGCAGGCGCTTCTCGGCCGATTCGGTCAGCCGCCGGGTGGGCTCGTAGAGCAGGTAGGCGAAGGCCTGCTGGCCGCCGCGGCCGACGCGGCCCCTGAGCTGATAGAGCTGGGCCAGGCCGAACATCCCGGCGTCGTTGATGACGATGGTGTTGACGTTGGGGATGTCCAGCCCGGACTCGATGATGGTGGTGCAGACCAGGATGTCGTGGGAGCCCTGGCTGAACTCCATCATCACCTTCTCCAGGGCCTCCTCGTCCATCTGGCCGTGCCCGATGGTGATGTCCACCTCGGGGACGAGCCGGGCCAGCTTGCGCGCCACCTGGTGGATGGACTGCACCCGGTTGTGCACGAAGTAGACCTGCCCGCCGCGGTCGACCTCGCGCAGGATGGCCTCGCGGATCAGGTCGTCGTTCGTCCCGGTGACGTAGGTCTTGATCGGCAGCCGGGCCTCCGGCGGGGTCTCGATCACGGACATGTCGCGCAGCCCCACCAGGCTGGTGTGCAGGGTGCGCGGGATCGGCGTCGCCGTCAGGGTGAGGACGTGCACGTCCACCCGCAGCTGCTTCATCCGCTCCTTGTGCAGCACGCCGAAGCGGTGCTCCTCGTCGACCACCAGCAGGCCCAGGTTCTTGAACCGGACGTCCTTGCCCAGCAAGCGGTGGGTGCCGATGACGACGTCGACCGCGCCGGAGTTGAGCCCCTCAACCACCGCCTCCTGCTCCTTGGGCGAGCGGAAGCGGGAGAGCAGCTCCACCCGCACCGGGAAGGCCTGCAGGCGCTGCTTGAAGGTCTGGAAGTGCTGCAGGGCCAGCACGGTGGTGGGCACCAGGATGGCCACCTGCTGCCCGTCCTGCACCACCTTGAAGGCGGCGCGCACCGCCACCTCCGTCTTGCCGTAGCCGACGTCGCCGCAGACCAGGCGGTCCATCGGCTTGGCGCTCTCCAGGTCGTGCTTGACGTCGGCGATGGCCTGCAGCTGGTCGGCCGTCTCGACGTAGGGGAACGCCGCCTCCAGCTCCCGCTGCCACTCGTTGTCCGGCGGCGCCGGGTGGGCCTGGGCCACCTCGCGCGCCGAGTAGAGGTCGAGCAGGGCCCTGGCCGTCTCGGCGACGGACTGCTTGACCCGGGACTTGGCCCGCTCCCACTCGGCGCCGCCCAGCTTGCTCAGGGCCGGCGCGTGGTCGCCGACGCCGATGTAGCGGTCGACCCGGTCCAGCTGATCCGTCGGCACGTAGACCCGGTCGCTGCCGGCGAACTGCAGCAGCAGGTACTCCCGCTCGCCGCCCTCCGTCCGGCGCCGCACCAGGCCCTGGTACTGGGCGATGCCGTGCTCGATGTGCACCACGAAGTCGCCCGGGCGCAGCTCGGCGAGGAAGCTCTCCCGGGCGATGCGCCGCCTGCGGATGATCCGCCGCGGCTTGGCCCAGCCGAAGACCTCGGTGTCCGTGAGCAGGAAGATCCCGAGGGCCGCGTTGCTCCACCCCTCCCCGAGCTGGCCGTGGACGAGGACGACCGACCCCGGCTCGGTCGGCCGGTCGACCTCCTCGCGGGGGGAGATGGCGACGCCCCGCTCGGCGTACAGCTCGGTCAGCCGGCCGGCCTGCTGGGAGACCAGCACCACCCGCTGCCGGGCGACGCTGCGGTCACGCGAGGCGTCGACCACCTCTTTGATCCGGCCGCCGTAGGTGGGGGACATCTCGAACGAGGCCAGCTCGACGATGCGCTCCGCCGGGACGGTCTGCCCGATCACCGTGCCGACGCCCTCGTCCGCCGCCCCGCCGTCCCCTTCGGGAGAGACGGCGGCATCGGGCGCCTCCCCCGCCGAGAAGCGCGTCTCCAGCACCGGGACGGCCGCCGGACGGTAGCTGAGGTGCACCGTCGGGGCGCGGTTGAGCCGCTCGAGCAGGGCGGCGCGGTCGAAGTCCGGCGAGCGGAACCCGGCCGGGATCGACCCCGCGGCCGTCTGCTTCGCCTCCAGCTCGCCGGCCTGCCGGTCGAGGTCGTCCAGGGCCTCGAGCACCGCCCGGGGCTCGTCCACCACCACCAGGGCGTCCGGCAGGTAGTCCAGCAGGGAGGCCGGCTCGGTCACCAGGTAGCCGCCGTAGAACGGGGCCTCGGAGAAGAACGCGCCGGCTTCGAGGTCCCGCACCTGCCAGTCCCACTCCTCGCGGACCTCCTGGCGCAGGGTCGACCAGTCCAGACCGCGCAGCGCTTCCGCCGCCGCCGCGCCCTGCCACAAGGGGAGCTCCGTCGCCGGGGCGAGCTGGAAGTGCTCGACCGGCTCCGTCGAGCGCTGCGTCGCCGGGTCGAAGCTGCGGATGCTCTCCACCTCGTCGCCGAAGAATTCGAGCCGGACGGGACCGTCGGCCAGGGGCGGGAAGATGTCCACGATGCCGCCGCGCTGGCTGAACGAGCCCGGGGTCTCGACCAGCCCGGCGCGCTCGTAGCCGCTGGCGGCGAGCTGGCGGACGAGGCGCTCCAGGTCGTAGCGCTGCCCGGCGCGGAGGCTGATCACCCAGCCGCCGAAAGCCTCGGGCTGAGCGAGCCGGGTCAGCAGGGCCTGCACGGAGGTGACCACCACGAACGGCGCCTCGCCGTCGTCGCGCTTCCCGGCTGCGCGGGCGGCCGAGAGCCGGATCAGGGCGCCGACGCGCGTTGCCACCGTCTCCGGGACCGCGGGGAGCTGCTCGAAGGGCAGGGCATCGAAGGCGGGCACGTGCAGGACGCGCTCGGGGGCGTCCGTCCAGGTCAGCAGGTCGCCGTACCACTCCTGGGCCCGGCCAGAGTCCGAGGCCACGAGCACGATGGGGCGGCCGGCGAAGGCCTGCAGCCCGGCGAGCACGTAGGGCTTCGCCGCCTCACGCAGCACGGCCACCGCCTCGGGCGCCTTCAGCCCGGCGGCGTCCGCCGCCGGATCGGTCGGGGCGGCGGCCGTGCCGGCGAGCTCGACCAGACGCTCGAACTCGGGCAGACCAGCCAGCAGCGGGACGAGTCCAGACAATCGCACGGCCGGTTACCCTCCGTTGAAGCGGTTCGCCGCCACGTCCGCGCCCTCGGCCATCCAGCACTCGACGGCGTCGGCCGCCCGCTCCACCGCCGGCTTGATCAGGGCCAGCTCGTCCGGGGCGAACGTGGTCAGCACGAAGTCGATCGGATCGACGCCCGCCGGCGGGCGCCCGATCCCTACCTTGAGCCGGGGGAAGGCCAGCGGGTCGGCGGCCGGCTCGCCCGGGGGCCCGCCGGCTTCGACCGGCGGGCGGCGCTTCAAGCGCCCGACCGCCTTGAGGTGCTCCTGGATCGACTTGATCCCCCGGTGGCCGCCGGACGAGCCCCGGGCCCGGATGCGGATCCGCCCGACGGCCAGGTCGAGGTCGTCGTAGACCACGAGCACGCCGTCCGGGTCGATCCCGTCCTTCTCCACCAGGCCGCGCACCGACTTGCCGCTGTCGTTCATGAAGGTCTGGGGCTTGACCAGCAGCACCGGGTCGCCGGCGATGGCCGTCTTGATCACCTCGGCGTGGCGGGACTGCACCGGCTTGCCGCCGTTCCAGCGGCGGTGGAGCTCGTCCAGGACGTGCCAGCCGGCGTTGTGGCGGGTGTTGCGGTAACGGGGGCCGGGGTTACCGAGGCCGACGATCGCTTTCATGACTCTCTGCCGGATGCTGCCGGGCGCTACCGGGCGCTACCGGGCGTTGCCGGGTGCTGTCGGACGCTGCTGAGCCCCGCCGGGGAACGCGAAAGAGGGCCGGTTCAGCCGAACCGGCCCTTCCTGCGGGGACCACGGTGAGTCTACCAGCTACGGCGAGTCCCGCCCGTCGCTTCCGCCGGCCGCACCGGCGGGGCCGCCCTCAGCGGCGTCGCCGGTTGTCCAGAGCGCCCCGGCCAGGCGCGACCACTCGTCGAGAGTGAGCGTCTCCGCCCGGCGGCTGCCGGCGATCCCCGACTCTTCGAGCGCGGCCCCGATCCGCTCGCTGCCCACGCCGAGATCGCCGAGGGCGTTGTGCAGCTGCTTGCGGCGGTGCCGGAATCCGGCCTCGACGGTCTGGAAGAAGCGCCGCTCGGTCGGCAGGGTCGGCACCCGCGGCGCGGCCAGGGGACGCAGCCGGACGACCGCCGATGCCACCTCGGGCGCGGGCAGGAAGGAGCGCGGGCCGACCTCGAAGAGCAGCTCGACGTCCGCCACGAGCTGCACCTCGACCGACAGCCGGCTCATGTCCCCCGGGCGGGCCGCGAGGCGCCGGGCCACCTCCCGCTGGAGCATCACCACCAGCTCGTCCGGGCGCCGCGGCGCCGGCAGGTAGAGCAGGCGCCGCAGCAGCGCCGTGGCCACGTTGTAGGGCAGGTTGGCCACCATCCGGTAGGGCCGCCCGAAGAAGAGCGACGGCAGGTCGACCGCCATGGCGTCCCCGGAGACGACCTCGACGTTGGCCGCCGGCACGGTCTCCCGCAGCACGTCCACCAGGCGCCGGTCGAGCTCGACCGCCACCACCCGCCCCGCCGCCCGGCTCAGTTCGGCGGTCAGGGCGCCCACGCCCGGCCCCACCTCCAGCACCTCCGTGTCCGGGGCCAGCCCGGCGGCGGCCACGATACGGTCGAGGACGTCGCGGTCGACGAGCAGGTGCTGTCCCATCTGCCGGGTGAGGCGGATGTGGTGGCGGGAGAGCAGCCCGCCCACGTCTCGCGGCCGGGTCAGGTCGTACGGCGCTGCGGTCATCGCTCCCTATCGTGGCGTCCGTCGCGGCTCCGCCCGCGGCGGACCGCTCTAGTCCAGAACATACACGGTCACCGACTGCCGTCCGTAGCGGATGGCCTCCCCGTAGGTGGCGTAGCCCAGGTCGATGCGGTTGCCCTTGATCGCCCCGCCGGTGTCCCCGGCGACGGCGTTGCCGTAGCCGGGGATGTACAGGCGCGTCCCGAGGGGGATCACCCGGGGGTCGACGGCGACGACGCCGTACCCGGCGCGCATCCCGCTGGCGGTGATCCCGTAGGCGGGGTGGCCGGGGGACTTGCCCGTGCTCGCCGGCCCGGGATCGTACGCCGTGGCCACCATGGTCATGGCGCGCCGGGCGCCGTCCGGCCCACCCGCCGGCGCCTGGGCGGCCGCGGCCGGAGCGCTCCCCCCGGCGGCGGGCGCCTGGACGGCCGCGGCGGCCGCCGCGGCCGGGGCCGGGGCGCTGACCACCGCCGGCGCCGGGCCGACCCCGATCACCTCGTCCACCGGCTCGCGCCGCGCCTCGCCGACCGGCTCGCGGCTGACGGCGACGCCGTCCTCGTAGCGCACCCGGTAGGTCTGCTCGATCGCCCCCTCGGCCCCGCTCTGCAGGCGCACCCGCGCGCCCGGGCTGAGGTCGGGTCGGGCCTGCAGCCGCGAGCGGAAGGGGATGGGCGACGAGACCCGCTCCTCTTCGTCCCGCACGCGCACGAGGCGCACCGTGCCGTAGGCCGGCACCGCCCCCTCCAGGCCGGGCTCGACGCGGTCGAGCGGCCCGAGCGTCACCCCCTGCTCGGCCAGCAGCCCGCCGACGCTGACCGCCCGGGTGCGCGTCTCTACCTGCACGTCCTGCCCCACCACCGCCACCGGGCGGGCGCGGATCACCGTCACCTTCATCCCCGGGGCGAGCGCCGTTCCCGCCGGCGGCTGCAAGACGTCCGCCTCGTGCACGTCGACGCCGCTGGCCTGCAGGGCCTCGCCGACGGTGCGGGCGGCCGCCCGCAGGCCGGTCGGCATCCCGCCGTCCACCAGAGAGAACGGCACCGCCCGCTGCACCACGGCGCGGGCGGCGCCGCCCGCCGTGGCCGGCAGCAGCTCCACCCGGTCGTCCTCGCCGAGGGCGACGCCCGCCGCGGCCAGGGCCACGTCCACCGCCCCGGCGCCGGGGGCAGCGCGCAGCACCTTTCCGTCCACCTCGACCAGCGTCCAGCCCGGCTCGTCGCCGCGGCTCGGGCGAAAGTAGGAGAGGACGGCGTCCGCGCCCGGCGGCACAGGCAGCGCGGGCAACACGGGCAGCGCGGGCGCCGGCGGCAGCAACGGCGGGGCCACGGCGCCGCCGGCGACGGTGCTCCCCCACAGGCTGAGCAGCAGGGCCCCGCCGGCGGCGGCCGCCAGGAACGGGCCTCCGGCGAGGAGCGGCGGGCGCCCGGCGGCGCCGGCCGCCGCCGCCGGGGACAGCGGGACGAGCCCGCGCCCCACGGGGGCGAACGCCGCCACGCCGGCAGCGCCCGCCGCCGGCTGAGTCGGCGACGCAGGGAACAGGGTCAGACGCCGGAACGCGCCCGTCGCGCGGAGCGCGGACGGCCGGGCACGGTAAGACGAACCGGATAGTGACACGGCGGCGGCCCTCCTCTTGGGGGGAGATCGCGCCGCCCGCTTCAGGCTGCTCTCAATTCCTCCTCACGGCGCACCAGGACGCCGGCGCTCGCGGCGGCCGGGCCTCTCCCTCCCGACCGCCATCAGGTCCTCCTCGGGCGGACACAGCCGGACCCGGCCGCGGCCACCCGGGGAACTGTAGCGGACACCACATCTAGTGTCCAGACAAAGGGGGCCACCACCGGAGGAAGGACAGGAATCTGTAGAACCCGAAGGGGACCATGTTACGCGGGGAGCGGGAGCGGTAGCCGCCGAGGAGTACGAAGGGGACCCCTCTGCGCGGGTGCGGCCCGCTGGAGGCCGCCGCCAGGGGGCCGCGAGGCCCCGCCTGCGCCGGCAGCGAGGGCGGGGCCATCGCCCGCTGCCGGACGCCACCGCCGAAGGCTGCCCGACTCCCGGCGGTCCGAGGCCCCGGGCGTAGCCCCAGGATCGTGGGGGCGCCCACCGGTGGGCGCCCAGGCGCCCGGGGAGCACCCCGGGGCCGTCCCTCGCCCACGCCTTCGCGGGCGTGGATGGCGGGGCCCGCGGCCCCCTGGCGGTGGTCCCCCCACGGCGCTACCGCGCGCGAAACCGGCTCCTTCTGCCGGCGGTCTCCCCACGGCGCCACCGCGCGCAAGATCGCCTTCTTCGAGCGGCGGCGGTCCTCCCACGGCAGCTCAGCCGAATCGCGCCCTCCGGACGCCGCCTGTCCCCTGTCCCCTTACTTCTTCTCTTGGATCAGCTGATTAGCGCGGCGGGCGGAGTTTCCGAAGGGCACGAGTCCGCGGGGGAGCACCGGCAGAAGGAGCCGGTTTCGCGCGCGGGGAGACCGCCGCTCGAAGAAGGCGATTTTGCGCGCGGTAGCGCCGTGGGGGGACCACCGCCAGGGGGCCGCGGGCTCCGCCATCCACGCCCGCGAAGGCGTGGGCGAGGGACGGCCCCGGGGTGCTCCCCGGGCGTAGCCCCAGGATCGTGGGGGCGCCCACCGGTGGGCGCCCAGGCGCCCGGGGAGCACCCCGG
>DATLLM010000625.1:0-2127 GCA_035537855.1 Chloroflexota bacterium
GGGCAGGGTCGCTCCTGCCCCCATCGCCGTCCGCACCGCTGGTTGCCGCCTCCGGCGCGGGCCGCCCCGCGCCAGCGCTCCGGGCGGCCTCCTGCGCGGCGGCCAGGGCAGCGGCGCCCTCGCGGGTCCGGGAGAGCACCCGCCATTCCGTGAGCGACAGGCGAGCCGGGTCCGGCCAGTCGCTCGGGGCGGTCCGCCCAGCTACCCCATCGTCCAGTGCCGCCGGCGGGGCGGGTGTCCGGACGCCGCGGCGCCGCGGCGTCCGGGGCGGGAGCGCCAGCCACAACGCCGCGGCCGTCACCCCCGCCGGGAGCCAGACGCGCCAGGTCGCCTGGAGGGCGGCGAGCCACCACAGCCCTGCGCTGGCTAGCACTGGCTGCCAGCCCGCGTCCAGCCGCTCGGCCCACAGCAGCCACGCCGCCGGCACCGCGAGCCCCACGGCCAGGGCGATCCCCCGCGTCGTCACGGTGTCTCCCTCCCCCACCGGAGTAGAACAGCGGTTCTATCGTATCCCGCCGGTGCGGTCGCCGGGGCCGCCGGCGGCGGATCACCTCGGCACGGGGCGCCCGGGTGCGCGGCGGACTCCAGCCGCACGCGGACGGCCTCGCCGTCCCCGAGGTCGAGGAGCGCTACCTGCCGGTAGCGGTGGAGCGCCACCGCCCCAGCACTCGTTCTCCGGCGCCCGATGGCGAGTAGTCTCACAGAGACCCCGATGCGCTCTGCGGCCCCCGCCGTCGATCCGAGGCAGCGGCGCGGCGCCGGGGCCGTGGTGCATCGATGCGTGGTGCTGGCGGACACCCGGGCGTCCGGTCAGGCGTCAGCGGTAGGCCACCGGCCCGCACGGGCAGTAGTACGCAGCAGGAAGGAGCGGTCGTGGGGAGCGACGGAGAGGCCCGGGACGGCCGCGACGGGGACGCCCCGCCCCCGGCCGGCGCCCGGGCGGGCAACGAGGCGCAGCGCCTGCAGCTGGAGCTGATCCGCCTGCACCGTTTCAACCGGTTCGACGGCCGGCGGGTGGCCGGCGACCTCGAGGCGCACCGCGGCCTGTGGGAGGCCGCCTGGATGCGGCGCGCCGACCTGCTCCACATCCTGCAGCTGAACCTCATGGAGCAGCTCGCCACCGGCGAACTGGACCGGGAGCACGTCCTCGACGAGGTCCTGCGCCGCCCGGAGAGCTGGACGCTCGCCCTGACGATGACCGACGACCTGATTCCGCTCCGCGACCTCCCCGAGGGGCACTGGAACGTCGACCGGCTGTACGTGCTGGCCCGGCCAGACCGGGAGGCGGCGCTCGAGGCGCTCGCCCGGACCTGGCTCGCCGACGAGGTCGTGTGGCTCGACGGGCGCGTCGCTCAGGTGGCCCTGGGCGGGCACTGGCGGCGGGAGCCCCAGGTGCTCGTCGTGTGGTGGGACTGACGCTCGGCGCGCGCCGGGCGGGGGCGCCGCAACCGGCGCGGCACCCGGCGGCCAGGGAGCACCGCTGGTCAATCGATCAGACAGGCGGAAGGCGTTCAGGAGGGCGCGGTTGTGATTTGAACGCAAAATCGTCACCGCTGGCTCTGGGTGCGCTCTCGCCGCCGGGCGGGGTCGCCCGTCCCGTTCCCGGTCATCGCCGGCAGCCGCGCCGCCGGGGCCGCATCGCGGGCGAGGGCGTCCAGGCGGCGCTCGATGCGATCGAGCTGGGCCTGCATGGCCTCGTCGCTGTCCTTGGACTCGTGGCTCCCCCGGTGGATCAGGTACGTGGTCAGCACGACGAAGGTCAGGAGCTGCAGGAACTCGCTCTGCCAGTTCTCGAACGTGGCCTGCCCCCAGCTCCAGACGTAGCCGTCGGCGCCGAACACCGCCGCGGCCTGGCCGTGCGCCTGCTGCTCGGCGACGAACTCGACCCACCCCGTCCAGGTCTGGAGCCCCCAGGCGACCAGGAACAGCGCCGCCAGCACCAGGCTCAGGCTGTAGTCCCGCCACAGGCGTCCCATCGGGTCCCTCCCCCGGGAGGGGAGTCGGCCCGCGGCCGCCCGCTCCCGGACACCTGCGGATGATCAAGAAGCGTGCCGGAGCGGGGCGTACCCAGCGTAAACCCGATCCCCTCCCCCGTTGCCGGTCGGGGGAGGGTGAAACCCGCCCCGC
>DATLLM010000626.1:0-6347 GCA_035537855.1 Chloroflexota bacterium
GGTCCGGGCGGGGGCGGCGGTGGCCGTCCCGTTGCTGCCGCCGCCGGCGTCCGCCGGCAGGCTCTCGCCCGGCTTGGTCAGGATGCCCACCACGGTCCCGACGGGGGCCGAGCCGCCGTCCCCGATCAGGATTCGGGCCAGGGTGCCGTCGTGGTACGAGTTGAGCTCGAGGGTGGCCTTGTCCGTCTCCACCTCCATCAAGACGTCCCCCGTCTTGACGTCCTCGCCCTCGTGCTTCACCCAGCGGGCGATCGTCCCCTCGGACATCGTGTCCGAGAGGCGCGGCATGACGATCTCTTCAGGCATCGGCCCTATCCTGCCACAGCCCCGGCGGCGGCGCCCGCGGGGACGCGCCCGTTGCCGCCGGCGGGCTGCGCGTCGGCCGGCGCCGCGCCGACCCCGCGGGCGAGCATGCCGCTCTCCACCAGCAGCTGGCGGGCGGCGCCGTAGATCTTGTCGTCGTTGACCAGGGCGGCGTTCTCCAGGGGCCGGGCGTAGGGCATGGGCACCTCCGCCCCGCCGACCCGCTCGACCGGGGCGTCGAGGTCGGCGAAGCAGGCCCGCTGGATGCGCGCGGCCAGCTCGGCGGTCACGCCGTAGGTCGGCCAGCCCTGCTCGACGCAGAGCGCGCGGTGGGTCTTGCGCACCGAGGCGACCACGGTCTCCACGTCCAGGGGGCGCAGGCTGCGCAGGTCGATCACCTCGGCGTCGATCCCCTCGCCGTGGAGGCGCTCGGCGACGCGCAGGGCGCGGCGCACGGCGTAGCCGTGGGAGACGATGGTCAGGTCGGCGCCCTCGCGGACGACGCTGGCCAGGCCGATGGGGACGGTGAAGTCCGCCTCCGGCACCTCGCCCCGCTCGCTGTAGTACTGCCCGCCTTCGAGGAAGACCACCGGGTCGTCGTCCCGGATGGCGCTCTTCATCAGCCCCTTGGCGTCGTACGGGGTGGTGGGCGAGACCACTTTCAGGCCGGGGGTGTTGGCGAACCAGGCCTCGAAGGCCTGGGAGTGCTGGGCGGTGAGCTGCGACCCCTGGGCCACGTTCATGCGGATGACCATCGGCACCTGCAGCTCGCCGCCGAACATGGTGCGGATCTTGGCGGCGTGGTTGATCACCTGGTCCATCGCCACCAGGACGAAGTTGATGGTCATGATCTCCAGCACGGGGCGCAGGCCCAGCGTGGCGGCCCCGATCCCCAGGCCGACGAAGCCCTCCTCGGAGATCGGCGTATCCAGGACGCGCTTGGCGCCGAACTCCTGAAACAGGCCCTCGGTGACCTTGGACGGGGTGAGGGTGACCTCGCCGATCTCCTCCCCCATCACGATCACGCGCTCGTCGCGGGCCATCTCCTCCCGGAGGGCCTGCTGCAGCGCCTGGCGGTACGTGATCTGTGGCATGTCCGCGCGTCTCCTCGCGTCCAGCGCCCCCGCGCCGCGTGCGAGCACCCGGCGCTCGGCCCTCCCCTGGGGCCCGCCGGGTGATCGCAGCGCCGGGGCGCGACTCTCCGGTTCCTGGTCAGCCGCCGGCCCGTTGCTCCGGGGCATCGGGGGGCGTGGCCTCCTGGGTAAGCGGGGCCGCGCCGATGCTCCGCTCGCCGAACGGGGCGCCCGGGGCCATGCGACTGAACTGCTCTGCGGCCTGCCGGCCGTAGATGTGCTGGTACAGGGCCTCCGGGTTGGGGTCCGGGCTCTGCAGGGCGAAGTCGATCGCCGCCTGCACCTCCCGCTCGACGTCCTCCGCGACCTGCTCGGCCTCGTCGTCCGAGAGCAGGTGGCGCTCCCTGAGGCGCTGGCCGAACAGGTCGACGGGGTCGCGCCGGCGCCAGGACTCGATCTCCTCCGGCGTGCGGTAGCCGCGCCCCGGATCGATCGGGGAGTGTCCCCGGTAGCGGTAGGTGATGCACTCCAGCACGGAGGGCTGGCGCTCGTCGCGGGCGAGGCGCAGCAGGCGCGCCGTGGCCTCCCGCACCGCCAGCACGTCCTGGCCGTCCACCCGCTCCCCGGGCATCTTGTAGGCCGCCGCCCGCTTGAACAGCTCGGGCTCGGCGGAGCTGCGCTCGACCGAGGTGCCCATGCCGTAGCCGTTGTTGGTGACGACGAAGAGGCACGGCAGGTGCCACAGTCCGGCCAGGTTCAGGGCCTCGTGGAAGGCCCCGGTGGCGGTCGCGCCGTCCCCGAGGAGGCACATCACCGCCCCCGGCCGGCGCTCGTAGTCCAGGGCGAAGGCGGCGCCGACGGCGATGGGGATGTAGGCCCCCACGATGCCCCAGCCGCCGAGGAAGTGGCGCTGCACGTCCAGCAGGTGCATCGAGCCGCCGCGTCCGTGGGCGACCCCCGTCTCTTTGCCGAACAGCTCGGCCATCACCGCCTGGACCGGCGTGCCCAGGGAGAGCGCGACCCCGTGGTCGCGGTAGCTGGCGAAGACGTAGTCGTCCGCCGTCATGGCGGTGGTGGTGCCCACCACCGTCGCCTCTTCGCCGATGTTCAGGTGCAGGTAGCCCCCGATCCGGTCCCGGGTGTACTGCTCCTCGGCCCGCTCTTCGAAGCGGCGGATCAGCACCATCTGGCGATACAGCCGGAGGAGCTCTTCGTCTGGGAGGGCCGTCTCGAGACGCCGCTCAGTGGGCGAAACCGTGCTCATATGCGCTCCACGGGCCGGTGATCACCGGTCGATCAGGGGGGCGCCGGCCACCACCAACATTCTAACAACCGTCCTCTTCCAGGGACTTCCTGGTCGCCGCGTTCGGCCGCGATCCCGGTGCCGGCACCGGTCCCTGTCTCACATTGTGCAACGTTGCGAAAGGCGCGACAAGCCGAAAGTGGCACTTGCGGGCCACCGCGGCCGCCGGAGCGCTCCAGGAGGGGGCCGCCCCCGCCCCACCGGGAGCGCCCGCCGCCGGCCGGCGGCGGGCCCGAATCGGGCCGGGAGCGGGGCGGGGGGGTGGCGCGGTAGAGTCCGGCCCATGCGCATCCGAAGCATCTCCTGTCAGCGGGTGGACGTCACCCGCCGGGCGGGCTGGGTCTTCGTCCGGGTGGAGACCGAGGACGGGCTGAGCGGGCTGGGCGAGGCCTCCCAGGGGGGCGACGACGCCGCCGTGATCGAGACCGTCGAGCGCCGCCTGGCCCCCTGGCTGGCCGGAAAGGACCCCCGGGAGGTCGAGCCGTTCCTGCAGCGCTTCGCCCCGCTCGGCGCCGCCCGCACCGGGGCGACGGCCGTCTCCGCCGTCGAGCAGGCCCTGTGGGACCTCGCCGGCCAGGCCGCCGGGCAGCCCATCTGGCGCCTCCTCGGGGGCGCGGTGCGCCCCCGGGTGTGGGTCTACGCCAACATCAACCGCTCCACCTGGGACCGCTCCCCTGAGGGCTTCGCCGCCAACGCCCGCGCGGCGGTGGCCCGCGGCTTCCGGGCGATCAAGCTGGCCGCGTTCGACGACGTGCCCCGTCTGGACACGCCGGAGGCCTTCGCCACGGTCGACCTGGGCGTCGCGCGGGTCTTCGCCGTGCGCGAGGCGGTCGGCCCGGACGTCCAGGTGCTGCTGGACTGCCACTGCCACTTCAACGCCGCCTGGGCGGTGCGCGTCGCCCGCCGGCTGGAGCCGGCGCGGCTGTACTGGTACGAGGACCCCGTGCCGCGCACGGACCTGGAGGGACTCGCCCGGGTGCACGCCTCGATCGAGCAGCCGGTGGCCGCCGGGGAGACCTTCTTCGGGCGCCGGCCTTTCTGGGAGCTGTGCAGCCGGGGGGCGATCGACGTCGCCATGCCGGACGTCAAGCACTGCGGCGGCATCCTGGAGCTGCGCCGCATCGCCGCCCTGGCCGAGCCGGCCCACGTGCAGATCGCCCCCCACAACCCGAGCGGCCCGGTGGCCCTCGCCGCCACCGCCCACGCGGCCGTGACCATGCCCAACTTCGCCACCCTGGAGTACGCCTTCGGCGAGGTGGACTGGCGGGCGGATCTGGTTGAGGCGCCGGAGTCGATCGTGGACGGCTACTACACCCCGCCGGACGGCCCCGGGCTCGGGCTGCGCCTCAACCCCGAGGTCGCCGCCGCCCACGCGCCGTAGCGGCCGGCCCGGCGCCAGGCCCAAGTCCGACGAGCGGACCTGGGACCTGGGACCTGGGACTTCGACGTCAGCCCGTGACCAGCACGGCGGTGCCCATCGGGGCCCAGTTCCACAGGAACTGGGCCGCCCCGAAGGGGAGATTGATGCACCCGTGGGAGCCGGTGCGGCGCACGCCGTCCGGGTCGTTGTGCCAGACGTTCGTCCCCGGCCCGTAGTACGGGCGCCAGGGGGCGTCGTGGAGGAAGACCCCGTTGCCGGTGATCTGCATGGCGTAGGTCATCGACGACGGCTCGTACCAGTACGGCGAGCTGCGCGGCCAGGGCGAGTGCATGGTGTAGGGGGAGAAGCGGGCGAAGATGTTGAAGCGCCCGGTCGGGGTGGACAGCTCGGGCATCCCGGTGGTCACCGGGCCGTTGAAGACCACCGCCCCGTCCTGGTAGGCCCACCACCACTGGCGGCCGAGCGAGACGACCACCTGCCGGCCCGGTCCGGGGGCCTCGGGGCCCTGGACGGCGGGCACCACCGGCGGCCGCGGCGCCTGCACCACCGGCCGGGGGGCCGGCGGGGCGATCGTGGCCAGCGCCGGGTCGGGGATCAGCTTCGCTTCCTTGAGCAGCTCGCCGGCCTGGACGGTGGTGACCGTCCCCGGCGCCGGCTGATCCGGCACCGCGTCCAGCCAGAGCTGCAGGGTGGCCCGCTCGAAGCGCTGGGAGATGAACGGCCCGAAGCGCTGCGGCTCGCTCATGGGCAGGCCGTAGCGGGCGCGGGCCGTGTCCTCGCCGGCGAAGGCCCAGGCGGCGCGGATGGCCGGCTGGGTGAACCAGCTCAGGCGCGTCTCGACCGGGAGATCGGGATTCTGGCGCAGGGCGGGCGCCGTCGCCGGCACGCCCCTGGTCTGCAGCCAGTCGTCCATGCCCATCTCGGCGAAGGCGACGAAGACGGGGTGCAGGTCGACCTGCCCGGTGTCCCCGCTGCGGCGCATGATCCCGACCTGCATCACCTGGTAGGTGTTCGGGCCCTCGTCGTAGCGGGCGGAGAGGGGGAAGCCCAGCTGCGCCGTCCCGCCCAGCGTGCGGAACTCGCGCCAGAAGGGCACCTCGCCGGCGTCGGCCACCAGGTAGCCGCTGTCCGCCGGGGCGTCCGGGGGCGCCGTCTGGGTGTAGAAGTGGCCGCCGGGGACGTCCCAATCGGGGACCTTGCTCTCGCCGTCGGCCGCCTGAGCGAGGGCCGCGCCCGCGGGGAGCAGCAGGCCCCCGGCGGTGGCCAGACCGGCTCCGGCCAGCGCCTGCCAGAGGGCGCCGCGCCGGGTCAGGGCGAGCGAGCGGACAAAGGGCGCGATCAGGCTGTCCCGGGAACCGACGTCATCGCTTGGCATGGGCACCGACTCCGCTCAGTAAGGTGGTGTCTGTCAAGGCATTCTACAAGAACGGTACCAGGAGCGAATGTGACCGAAATCACAGCCCGGAGAAGCGCCACAGCGTGCCCGCCGTGCGCCCCAGCAGCCACTCCCGATCGGTCGCGCTGAGGAAGTCCATCTCCCGGGTGACCAGCTCGAGGCAGGGGGTGTAGCCGCACTGCTGGATGATGTGGGGGAAGTCGGTGGCCCAGAGCAGGCGCTGCGGCCCCCAGGCGTCGAGGACGAGGCGCACCACCGGCCAGACGTCCCGGTGGGGGTACGGCTCGGCCGAGATGCGGGGGATTCCGGAGACCTTGACGTAGGTGTTGGGGTAGCGCGCCAGGCGCAGGGTGTCCCGGAACCCGGGATACGGCGGGCCCTCGCGCACGGGCGCCCGGCCGAGGTGGTCGATGATCACCGGCACGTCCGGGTGGCGGGCGATCATCGTCTCGGCGCGGCGCATCTGCTCGGGGTTGATCAGCAGGGAGACGACCGTCCCCAGGGCGGCCGCTTTGCGCCACAGCGGGTCCGTCTCCGGGCTGTCCAGCCAGTCGCCGCCGGCGTAGGCCGCCGGGTTGAGGCGCAGGCCCTGAAAGCCGGCCTCGACGGTCAGCTCCTCCAGGCGGCGCGGGGCGTCGGCGCCGGAGAGGGGGTCGACCAGGCAGGCCCCGACGAAGCGCCCCGGGAAGCGGCGCAGCGTCTCGGAGACGTAGGCGTGGTCCCAGCCGTAGGCGCCGGGCTGGACGATGCAGGCCCGCTCGACGCCGGCGGCGGCCATGCGCTCCAGGAGGAACTCGACCGAGCCGGGGTGCTCCGGGGGCTGCAGCCCGGCCACCGGCTGCCAGGGGTAGCGGCCGGCGTCGAGCGACCAGACGTGGAGGTGCCCGTCGA
>DATLLM010000627.1:0-3643 GCA_035537855.1 Chloroflexota bacterium
ACCAGGATGTCCCGGCTGTACTGCGCCAGCAGGTTGAACACGATCACGGTCAGGATGCCCTCGCTGATCGCCAGGGGCACCTGGGTGATGGCGAAGATGCCGGTGAACTTGAGGAAGGACTCCAGGACGCCGCCCTCCGGCGCCGGGAAGGCCAGGCCCAGCTGCACCGCCGTCACCAGGTAGGTGGCGAAGTCGCTCAGGGTGGCGGCGATGAAGATCGTCCAGGCGAAGGGCAGCACCCCGCGCAGCCCGCGGAAGAGCCACCAGGCGACGTACGGGCCGACCACGGCCATCGAGAAGGTGTTGGCCCCCAGGGTGGTCAGCCCGCCGTGGGCCAGCAGGATGGCCTGGAAGAGCAGCACGATCACGCCCAGTACGGTCATCGCCGTGGGCCCGAACAGGATCGCCCCGAGCGCCACCCCGGTGGGGTGCGAGCAGCTGCCGGTCACCGAGGGGATCTTCAGCGAGGAGAGCACGAACGAGTAGGCCCCGGACATGCCCAGCATCAGCTTGCTCTGGGGCGACTTCTGCACCTGCTTGGAGATGGAGCGCAGCCCCAGAATGACGAACGGGGCCGAGGCGAGGTACCACACCAGGCACCAGACCGGGGGCAGAAAGCCCTCGGCGATGTGCATCGCGTAGGCCGGCTGCGCGGCGCCCACCACCAGGCCAACGGCGGCCAGCACGGTGAGCAGTCGCCGGGTCCGGACCGGCATGGGACCGATCACTCCCTGCATCGTCTCCTCCCTCTCTCGCGTCGGGCTCCAACCGGCGCATTTGTTGCGAATAGATAGCAACAAACTCGCCCAACAGATGATACTGAAACGAGTACGAGCTAGCAAGTAGCGTTTCGTCCTGGTAGCGGGCCGGCGCGGGGGCGCGAACGGGTCGCCCCGATTCCTCACGCTTTCCTCACGGCGCGGCCCGCCGGCCGGCGCGCGGGAGGCGCCGCCCGGCGGGGCGGGGCCCCGCCGGGGAAGGGCTCAGAGCCGGTTCTTGATCAACCGCCCGTCCTTCATGATCGCCAGCAGACTGACCTCCGGGTCGGCCAGCAGGGCGAGGTCCTGGAGGGGATCGCCGTCCACCAGCAGCAGGTCGGCCAGGGCGCCCTCGCGCACGACCCCGAGCGCGCCGGGGTACGGATTGCGCGGCCCGGACAGGGCCAGCAGGGCGGCGTTGCCGGCGGTAGCCATGGTCAGCACCTCGGCCGGCGTGTACCAGCGCGTCAGCTTGGTCAGCTGCGCCCCCTGGCGCGCCGCCAGCCGGGCGTCGAACAGGATGTCCGTGCCGAACGCCACCCGGACGCCGTGGCGCCGGGCCAGGGTGTAGGCCACGTCCGTCCCGTCGTACAGCTGCCGCAGCTTCTGCCGGCGTTCCTCGTCCGGCAGCGCCGGCGCGTCGCCGTCGTCCAGGAACGGTTGCAGGCAGAGCCAGACCCCGTGCTCGGCCAGCAGGGCGGCGGTCGGGGGGTCGATGAGGTGGCCGTGCTCGATGCTCCGGACGCCGGCGGCGACGGCCATGCGGATGGCCCGCGGGGTGTAGGCGTGCACGGCGACGTAGGTCCCCCAGTTCTCGGCCGCCTCGACGGCGGCGCGCACCTCGGACTCGACGTACTGGGTCACGTCGAGCGGGTCGAACGGCGAGGCGACGCCGCCGCCGGCCATCAGCTTGACCTGGCTCGCCCCCTGCCGCAGCTGCTCCCGGGCGCGCAGGCGCACCTCGTCCGGACCGTCGGCGATGGCCGTCGCCCCGATCTGCTCGGAGTGGCTGAGGGGCTCGCCGGGAGAGCGGGGCACCTCGTAGGGCATGCGGAAGTCGCCGTGCCCGCCGGTCTGGGAGATCATCGCCCCCGAGGGGAAGATGCGCGGGCCGGGCACCACCCCCTCGTCGATGGCCCGCTTGAGGGCGAAGGCGGGCCCGCCGGCGTCGCGCACCGTGGTGAACCCGCGGCGCAGGGTGGCCCCGGCCTCTCGGGCGGCGAGCAGGTTGATGTAGCCGACGTCGCCGGCCACCGCCGTTTCGAGGCCGATGGCCGCGAGCATGGAGTGCCAGTGGGCGTCGATCAGTCCGGGCAGGAGCACGCGCCCGCGGCCGTCGAGGACGGTCAGGCCGGGGCCGGCGGCGAGCGGAGCGGACGCGACGCGGGCGATCGTGTTCCCCACCACGAGCACGTCGGCCGGCGCGGTCAGGGCGCCGCGCTCGGCGTCGAAGACGCGCACGCGCTGGAAGAGCGTCCCTGGTTGCCCCCCCGGTTGCCCGGGCGGCGGGTCGAGCGACCGGTCGTTCTCGGCCATCAGTCCTCCTCCGTCTCCGGAGCGCTGCCGGCCGGCCCGCGGAGAGCGGCCGGTGCGGCGCCCGGGCCCCGCCGCCGGGCGGCGCCCCCGGCAGGGGTCGGGTGGGGTTATACACGGCGACGGCCAGCCACCCCCCGGGTCGAGCCCGCGCCGCCTCACCGCCGGGGTACCGCCCGGGTGCTACCGTAGGCGCGGCGCGATCGGAGACATGAGGGTGCCCGACTGGAGACCTTGGGGGCGCGGCGGCGCCGGGCAGCGCCGGCCGCGAGCGGAGGCGCGGCGCTGCCCGTCCTGCGGCCAGGATCGCCCCGCGGCGCACGCCTACTGCTTCGCCTGCGGCGCCCGGCTGTTCGACCGCACCGTGCCCTCGAACGCGTCCAGCTTCAAGGAATCCCGCGTCCCCCTCTGGCACTCTCGGGTGGTGGGCCTCGACCAGTACCCGGAGCGCTCGCCCCTGTCGCGGCGCCTGCTCGGCGCGGGCGTCCGGGCGGTGCTCTGCGGCCTGGCGCTGGTCGGGGCCCTGACCCTGGTGAACGCCTGCCAGACGGCGCCCGGGCTGAGCGACCGCCTCCCCCTTCCGCCGGCGGCCCTCGTCCGCTGACGGGACGCCGGGCGGCTATGCTTCACTCCCGTGCGCCGATGACGGAGGGGGACCGGCCGGAGGTGATCGAGCGGCTCGCCGGGGGACTCCTGCTGCGCCGGGCGGCGGCGGCGGATGCGGCGGCCCTGAGCGCGTTCAACGCGCTCGTCCACGGCGCGCCGGGCCGCCCGGACCGCTCGGTCTGGACGTGGACGTGGGACCTGCTCACCCGACCCCACCCCACGTTCGGGGAGGGCGGCTTCCTGGTGGTGGAGGACCCCGCCAGCGGACGGATCGTCTCCTCGCTGAACCTGATCCCCCAGACCTGGAGCTACGGCGGGCTGCCCTTCGGCGTGGGACGGGTGGAGCTGGTCGGCACCGACCCCGAGTACCGGCGCCGGGGCCTGATCCGGCGCCAGATGGAGGAGGTGCACCGCTGGAGCGCGGCGCTGGGGCACCCGGTCCAGATCATCACCGGGATTCCCCACTTCTACCGCCAGTTCGGCTACGAGCAGGCCCTGCCGATGACCGGGTCGCGGGCCGGGTACCGCCAGCACATCCCGGCGCTGCCCCCGGGCGCGGCCGAGCCCTTCCGCGTCCGCCCGGCGGAACCCGGCGACGCCGACTTCCTGGCCACCCTCGAAGCGCAGGCCCGGCCCCGCTGGCTGCTCAGCGTGCCGCGGGACGCCGCCTTGTGGCGCTACGAGCTCGAAGGCGGCAGCGAGAGCAGCGCCGAGCGGCTGGCCGTCCGCGTGGTGGAGGCGGCGGC
>DATLLM010000628.1:0-6596 GCA_035537855.1 Chloroflexota bacterium
TGTCCCTGCTGGGGGTGCGCGGGGCGCCGGTCTTCCCCATGACCACCGCCGGGCCGAGCGAGAGCTACCTCGGCGACCCCACCTGGACGACGCTCGCCGAGTGGGCGGACGAGGCCCGCCGCAAGGACGGCCTCGTGGTCATCCCCCACTTCCCCAACCCCTACTGCGAGGTCGCGGCGGACATCGTGCAGGGAAAGATCGACGCCGTCGAGATCAACATGCAGGACTTCTTCCTCCAGATCGGCGAGTGGTACCGCTACCTCAACTGTGGCTACCGCGTCGCCGCCGTCGGCGGCACGGACAAGATGGGCGCCTACATGCCGGTGGGGGCCATCCGCACCTACGCCCGGCTGAGCGACGACGCCGCCGGGGCCCCGTTCACGTTCGACGCCTGGTCGGCGGCCGTGCGCGCCGGGCGCACCTTCACCACCACCGGCCCGCTGATCGACCTGCGCGTCGAGGGGCACGCCCCGGGCGATGAGGTGCGCCTGCCGGAAGGCGGCGGCACGCTGCACGTGACGGCGGAGGCCGAATCGGTCGTCCCCTTCAGCCGCCTGGAGATCGTCATGAACGGGCAGGTGGTGGCCGCCCAGCGCGCCGCCGGCGGCGCCCTGCGGGCGAGCCTCAGCCTGCCCCTCGAAGTGCCGGGGAGCGCCTGGATCGCCGCCCGCTGCACGGGGGAGCTGACCCGCTGGATCGGCTCCCCCCGGCCGGTGGCCGCCCACACCTCGCCGGTCTACGTCGTCGCCGGCGACGGCGAGCAGTTCAGTCCATCGGACGCGACCTACATGCTGACCCTGCTGGAGGGCGGCCTGACCTGGCTGGACACCCTCTCCGTCCCCGCCGACGCCGAGCGCCAGGCGCGCAACCGCAAGGTCTTCGAGGACGCCCGGGAGGCGTTGCACCGGCGCCTGCACGCCGCCGGGCACGACCACGGCCCCGGACAACACCATGCCCACTGAAGCGCCAGCCGCAGCCGTCTCCCGCCTCGGCGTCGCCGTGCAGGGGGCCGGCAACGTCGCCACCGAGCACCTCAGAGCGTACCTCGGCAACCCCCACGTCGAGGTGGTGGCCATCGGCAGCCGCACCCTCGAAGGCGCCGAGCGCAAAGCGCGCCAGGTGGGGCTCGATCCCGCCCGCGTCCGGCTCTACGACGCCTACGAGGACCTCCTCGCCGACCCCCGCGTTGACGCCCTCTCCATCTGCACGCCGGCCGAGCGGCACGCCGCCGAGACGGTGGCCGCGGCCCGGGCCGGCAAGCACCTGGTGATCGAGAAGCCGGTGGCGACGGAGGAGGCTGACCTGAGCGCGATGGCCGCCGCCGTCGAGGCCGCCGGGGTGCGCACCGTGGTCAGCTTCGTCCTGCGCTGGAACCCCCTGGTGGTGACCATCAAGCGGATGCTGGAGGACGGCTTCTTCGGCGACGTCTTCTTCGTCCAGACGGCCTACTGGCACAACCTCATCCAGGGCGGTTACCCCGGCGCGACGCCGGGCCGGCGCACCGGAACCGTGAGCACCATGCTCGGCGGCGGCTGCCACGCCATGGACATGGCCCGCTACCTCGCCGGCGCGAGCGTCACCCGCGTCACCGCCCTCCAGCGGGACGTCGTCGCGGGGCACGCTTCGCCGGCCAACACGGCGGCCCTGTGCGAGCTGGGCCCCGGGGTGATGGGCTACGTCTCCGCCTGCACCGAGCAGTGGATGCCGTACGTCTTCAACATCGAGCTGTTCGGCGCGGACGGGGCCATCCGGGGCAACCGCTTCTACAGCCGCAAGCTGCCGGGGGCCACCGGATTCGTGGAGATTCCCACCGTCACGCCGGACAGCGGCGCCGTCTCGCACCACCCCTTCCAGGGCGAGATCGACCACTTCGTGGACTGCGTCCGCAACGGCCGGGAGTCGCACGTCAACCTGGCGGACGCGGTGAACACCCACCAGGCCTGCTTCGCCGCCGACCGGTCCGCGGCCGCCGGGGGGACGCCGATCGACCTGCCGCCCGGCCACCCGGCGCAGGAGCGGCGCGCCTGATGCTGGCCGTGGCCGTGATCGGCGCCGGCTACCGGGGGGCGACGCACCTGGAGACCGTCGCCCGCCTGCACGACCGGTACCGCCTCGTCGGGGTCTGCGACGCGCGCGAGGAGCGCCGGGACTGGGCCCGGGCGCGGTACGCCGCGCCCGTCTTCGACCACCCGCTCGCCCTGCTGGACGGCGTGCGCCCGGACGTGGTCTCGATCGCCGTCCCCCCGGACGCCCACCACCTGCTCACGGCCGCCGCCGCCGCGCGGGGCTGCCACGTGCTGAGCGAGACGCCGATCTCGACCACCCTGGCGATGGCCGACGCGATGGCCGCCGCCTGCCGCCGGGCCGGCGTAGTGCTCGAAGTGGCCGAGAACGTCTGGCGCTTCCCCCAGGAGCGCCTGAAGCGCCTGGCGGTGGACGCCGGCCTGATCGGGGCGGTGCAGCAGGTCCACGTCTGGTACCGCTCCGGCTCCTACCACGGCACCAACGCCCTGCGCCGCTTCCTCCCCGGGAGGCCACTGCGGGCCCTCGGGGTCACCCGCCCTTTCCGGGTCACCCCCTACCGCGACCTGGAAGGCCAGGAGCGGCGCACGCAAACCTGGGAGCTGGGGGTGATCGAGTTCCCGGCCGGCGAGACGGCCGTCTACCAGTGGCCGGTGGGTAGCGACCGGGGCAACCTCTGGGAGGTGGTCGGCGACGCCGGGGTCATCTCCGGCGCTGATCTGGTGCTCTTCGACGGCCCGGACGGCGCCCGGCGGCGAATCCCGCCGCAGCCGGTCAGCGAGCCGGACGCCGCCGGCCAGCCAATCCTGGCCGCGCTGCGCTACGACCCCGGCGACGGGCGTCCGGCCGCCGTCTGGGAGAATCCCTACCGGCGCTACGGCCTGTCCGCGGCGGACGACGTGGCCCGAGCGGACGTCTTCGCCGGCCTGGCGGCGCGCGTCGCCGGCGGGACGAGCGTGGGCGACGCGAAGGGGGCGGAGGGGGATTGGCCGGCGGCCCCGCCCGCCGGCGCGGACTTCTACGGCGCGCCGAACGCCCGCGCCGACCAGGAGCTGCTGATGGCTATCCGCGAGTCCGCGCGCCGCGGCAGCGCCTGGATCGACCTGCCCCTGCCGGTGGGCAGGCAGACGGCATTCGAGGCCCAGCTGCACGAGGAGTTCGAGGCCCGCTACGGCGCGCCGCCCTTCTCGGATCCGGAGGCGCTGCTCGGCCGGCTGTTTCCCCGCCGCGGACTCGAACAGACGGTGCACTGACCGCTACCCGAAGCACGTCTTCGGGCGCTTGCTGCCCGTCCCCGCGTCCGCGCGGGCGCTACCGGAAGACGCCGACGATGCTGGCGTAATCGTCCGTCCACAGGGCGCCGCCGCCGGGCGCCGGCGCCGGCTCCCAGCGCGGGTCGTCCAGCAGCGGGCCGAGGTCGGCGGCGCTGCGGGCCATCACCGCCCAGCGCGACGGCGTACCGTTGCCGGCGGAAGCGCCGCCGTCGGGGGCGACGTTGTCCGTCCGCACGTGGCAGGCCAGGCCGGCGTCGGCCGCGAGACTCCCCAGAACCGGCGCGAGGTCGAGGTGCCGGCTGGAGATGTGGAAGACGAGCACGCCGCCGGGGGCCAGCTTCTGGAGGTAGAGGCGCAGCGCCTCGCGCGTGAGCAGGTGGATGGGGATGGCGTCGGACGAGTAGGCGTCGAAGATGATCGTGCCGAAGCTTGCGTCCGGCTCGCCCGCCAGCGTCAGCCGCCCGTCGCCCAGGATCACGTCCGACTGCGGCGGGCAGTCTCGCAGGAACGTGAAGTAGCGGGCGTCGGCCGCGATGCGCCACACCAGCGGGTCGAGCTCGAAGAACCGCCAGCGTTGACCGGGGCCGCCGTAGCAGGCCAGCCCCCCGGCGCCGAGCCCGACCACCCCGACCGGCCGGTCGGGCTCGGCCAGGCGGAGGGCGCCGAACACCTGCCCGATCGGCCCCGAGCGGACGTAGTAGGCCTGGGGCTCCTCGCGGAGTCCGGCCTCCTGGCGCTGCGCCCCGTGCACGGTGTTGCCGTGGATCAGCACGTTGACCGAGTTGCCCGGATCGAGCGTGACCTGCCGCACCCGGTGCACGCCGAAGTAGCTGCGCGCTTCGAGCAGGGTGGTCGCCGGCGAGCCGTAGAACAGGGCAGCAGTCAGGAGCAGCGCGCCGACCCCCAGGGCGAAGCGCAGGGGCCGGCCGCGGAAGGTGAGACAGATCACCGCCGGCGGGCCGAACAGCAACGCCGTGCCGAGGGCGTTGCCGGTCAGGGCGGCGTCCTTGCCGCGGATGAAGAGTCCGGCGGCGAGCGCGGCCAGGAGCAGCGGCAGGGCCACATCCAGGCGCGGCGCGTTCGGGGAGGCTGGCCGGGCGCCCGGCAGCGGGCGGTAGGCGACGAGGACGGCGAGCACGAGGGCCAGCGGGTACTCGACCACCACGGGGAAGAGCAGCGGGGCGAGCAGCGCGGCGAACGCCCCACCGGCCACGCCGCCGAGTGACACCCAGAAGTAGAACAGGGTCAGCCGGCTCGCCCCCGGGCGGGTCTGCGCCAGCCGCCCGTGGCAGAGCATGGCCACGACGAAGAGCGCCTCGAGGTGCAGCAGGAGGAGCAGCAGCACCGGCTCAACCGCCCGGGCGCCGAGGGTCACCGCCAGGGCCACCAGGACGAAGGGCAGCACGCGGGCGGAGACGCGCCCGAAGAGGGGGGCCCGCCCGGAGAAGGCGATCACGAAGGTCAGCAGGTAGACGACGAGCGGCACCACCCACAGCAGCGGGATGGCGGCCACGTCCGCCGAGATGTGCGCCGTGACGCTGACCAGCAAGGCCGAGGGCAACGCGCTCAGCAGCACCCACCTGGCCCCGACGGCGGCTCCCGGTGCGGCCTCGGCGTCGGCCGGCCCGGGCGCGCCCCGCACGGCCGGCGCCGGGGCGCGCCAGACCGCGAGCGCGCAGACCAGGACGAGGCCGAACAGCAGCGCGAACCCGGCCGTCCACAGCCGCCTCTGGTCGGCGAGCCCCAGCAGGGGCTCGACCAGCAGGGGGTAGCCCAGCAGGGCGGCGATGCTCCCGGCGTTGCTCGCGGCGTAGAGGAAGTACGGATCGGAGGAGCGGGGCAGGCCGGTGGCCAGGTACCAGCGCTGCATGAGGGGGCTGGTGGCGGCGACGGCGACGTAGGGGGCGCCGGCGGACAGCAGCAGCGCCTGCACCAGCCAGGGCACGGGGAAGTCGAGCGAGAGGGCGGCGGGGCCGTGGCGCAGCGCCAGGGGCAGACTCAGAGCGGCCAGGGCGAGCACGCCCAGGTGCAGCACCGCCTGGCGGCGCACGCCGAGCCAGGCCACCGTGAGGTGGGCGTAGGCGTACCCGAGGAGCAGACCGGCCTGGTAGAAGACGAGGGCGGTGTTCCAGACCACCGGGCTGCTGCCCAGGGCCGGAAGGAGCAGGCGGGCGAACAGCGGCTGGATCAGAAAGAGCAAGACGGCGCCGGCCCCGACGGCGCCAGTGAAGCGCAGGATGGCTATGACCCCCAGGTATACTTGCCATCAGTATGGCGGAACGTGACCTTGCCGGCGGCGCCGGTGCGGGGGACAGCGGCAGGTCGGGGGACGACTGGGATCTGGCCTTCAACCGGCTCCTGGAAGGGGTCAGCCTGGACGAGATCAGCGTCCCCACGGCGAGCGACCAGCGCCGTCGCAAGCTGACCTTCTCCGGGGTGCGGGACAGCGTCGCCGAGCAACTGCGGGAGAAGGTGCGCAGCGAGCGCCAGCGGCGCGAGACCATCGCCCGCCTCAAGCAGCAGTTCGAGGTCTGCAGCACGCAGGTGGACGAGGTGCTGGCGGACTTCGTCTCCACCCTGCTGGACACGTTCAACGGCGGCGGAGAATCGCGCCGCCTGCCGGACCCCCGGGACGGGCGCAGCCGCTCCTGGCAGGTGCTGGCCCGGCGCTCGCCCCAGCGCGACGACGAGCCGGAACCGGTGATCACGGTGCAGATCACCACCCGCGGCGTCGAGGCCCTCGACCGCGGCCAGCCGGCCCTGGAGTGCCGCGTCTCGACCGCGCGCAATCCGCGCCTGGTGGACTTCGCCGCCGGACTGGACTTCCGCTCCGAGCTGGAAGACGCCGTCTGCCGCGCCTACCGGGACATCCTGGGTACGCTACGCCTGGCGCCCGCCCCGGACTCCGGCGTGCGCGACGACAAAGACGGGGAATAAGCTGGAGCGCGGGAGCGGGAGCGCGAGCGCGAGCGCGGCGGGATCGGAATGCCGGCATCGCTCGAGCACGTTTTGCGCGGGCGCGGCGGCGGGCAGGCACGCTCCTCGCCGCGCACGGCATCTTCCACGACGCCCTCGAGTAGAGGGCGACCGCGCTCACAGTTCACAGCCTTCGTTAAGCCGCAACGTCACCAGGCGCCGGGCCGGCAGGCGTCCTATCCGCTTCCGAACCCGGGCAGGCCGTAACCCGGGTTGATGGCCCCCCACTGGTTGCCGTCGCGGGCGATGCCGTGCGCGGCGAGGAGCGTGGCTGCCCGCCGCCGCGCCCGCGCAGAACGTGCTCAAGCGATGTTGACGTTCCGA
>DATLLM010000629.1:0-5380 GCA_035537855.1 Chloroflexota bacterium
TCCCCGGGCCGACCTGCACCGCCCGGGGACGGTCGTCGTCGCCCGGGACGGCCGCAGCGGGCAGGGGTACGACGGCCTGCGCCTGTTCCGCAGGGGGCAGACGTGCCTCGTCTCGGCCCCGCCCGAGCTGGCGACGCAGACCGGGCAGGCGTTCGGCGGCCACCCCCCGGCGGACGTGTTCGACCCGGCGGCGCTCCGGGCGGCGCTCGGCGCCGCCGCCCGGGCGGTCGTCGGCCCGGCGGCGATCAGCGTCTGCGACGCGACCGACTTCCGCCCCGTCGCAACCGGCGGCGTACGCCGCCTCGACCTGCGCCCGGGAGGACGGGACGGCGCCGCCCTGGAGCGCCTGCGCGCGGCCTGCCCGGCGGAGCAGTGGACGGCCAGCGGCCTGGACGCCGTCGCCGGGCCGGTGGTCGTCTTCGGCCACTTCGCCGCCGGCGCGCTCACCGGCGCGGGGAAGCTGCAGCCGGTGGGGGAGGCCCTGTACCACGTCGGAATCCTGACCGACCCGGCGCAGCGGGGGCGTGGCGTCGGGCGGGCGGTGGTCAGCGCGATGACGGCCCACGGGCTGCGCGCCGGGCGCGCGATGCTCTACCAGACGCTGCTGGCCAACGCCCCCGCCGTGGCCGTCGCCCGGGGGCTGGGCTACCGCCCCTACGCCCGCACCCTCGCCGTCCCCGGACGGCGCTATACTGCCCCGGCAGCGTAGGCCGGAACACCGTCGCACGGTGCTGCCACCGGCGGACGTCCGCCGGTACGGGCCGGCCGGCCCGCGCCCGGGCGCGGGGAGCAGGGCGGGAGACGACCGTGCCGAAGACGCCGATGACGCAGATGACGCGGCGCCGGGCGGGGCAGACCGCCCTGACCGCCGCCGGAATCGGGGCGCTCGCCGGCTGCACGCCCATGGCCAGCGCGCCCGCCGCCCCGGCGCAAGCGCGTCCCGGCGGGGAGGTGCGCTTCCTCACCTGGTCGGTGACCTGGAACGAGCCGATGGGGCCGAAGTTCCAGGAGTACACGGCGAACACGGGGACGAAAGTCACCCTGGAGTGGGAGACCCAGGCGGACCACGACGCCAAGGTCACCGCCGGGCTGGCGAGCGACACCGCGCCCGACCTGATCCTGAGCGTCTCCCAGATCGACACCAAGTTCTACGACGCCGGGGCGATGCTCAACCTCTCGCCCTACGTGCAGCGGGACAAGCTCAATCTGCGCCGCGACTACGCCCTGATGGGCACCGAGTACTGGTGCGAGAAGATCTACGGGCTGCCCTGGCACGCCGCCTCCTCGGCGATCTACTACAACAAGACGATGCTCCGCGAGGCGGGGCAGCCTGACCCCTGGGCGGACGGCAAAGGGCAGTGGTCCTGGGACGACATGGCCGCCATCGCCCGCCGCGTGACGCGGCCCCCGCGGGGAGACGACCCGGGCCTCTGGGGCCTGTGGTGGCCCTACACCAACGTCACCTACTTCGGGCCCAACATCTGGGCCGGCGGTGGCGACTTCGTCGACTGGGAGAAGATGCGCTGGACGCTGGACAACCCGGCGTCGCTCGAAGGACTGCAGCGCTTCGCCGGCTGGATGGCCAAGGACCGCTTCGCCGTGAGCGATCCGGACGCGGCGAGCATCGCCAGAGCCTTCCCCGGCCGCGACCTCTTCTCCGCCGGCAAAGCGGCCTTCCGCTGGCGCCTGATCGACGACGTCTACCGCTACATCAACCAGGTGGGCACGGACTTCGAGTGGGACGTGCTGCCGGAGCCCCGCCTGAACGGCAAGCCCGGCGTCGGCGTCCACGCGGCGCACCCCCACATCATCCCGGCCCAGTCCAAGAACGCCGACCGCGCCTTCGACCTGGCGAAGCACATCGCCGGGCCGGAGATGCAGGAGTTCATCGGGCGCAACAAGCTGACCCTGCCGGGCCTGAAGTCCAAGATGCAGACCTTCCTCGAGCCGGCGCCGGTGCCCCACGCCCAGGTCTTCCTCGACGTCTACACCCGCCCCTACGGGATTCACTTCCGCCACCACACCACGTTCGCCAACTGGGACCAGTACGCGCCGGCGATCACCCCCATGCTGCTCGGCGAGCGCCCCCTGCTGGAGGGCATCCGCGAGCTGAACCGGCAGATGAACGATAAGGTGCAGTACGGCAGCTGCACCCCCTACCAGGGGCTGAAGCACCCCATCCAACCGTAAGCTTCAAGAGAAGCAGCATCTTCGTCCTCGCCTTCGTCCTCGTCCTTGTCGGCCGCGGCGCAAGCGGGAGAGGCAGCGGCCTCGCCAGGCGCGGCGTCCGAGGAGCACGCGCTTGCGCGGGCAGGACCGATGGCCGGCAGTCGGCGCGCCGCGCACGGGGTCGAGGACGACGCCCGCGAGTCCCGAGCCCGACTTCCCTGCGAGGGCCCGAGCGATACGCAGGCCAGGGCGGCGGATGGAATTCCGCCCCCTCTGTGGCGTCGAGCGCGATACCGTGCGCGGCGGGATGCTCGCCCGTCAGCGGCCCTGCCCGCGCAAACGCGTGCTCCTCGGCGGGCACCGACGTCGAGGGCGAGTCACCTTTCGCTGACGCTCCAGGACCGGCACCACGTCCTTGTCAGGTTGCGTTCGCGCGGGCGATGGCCGCGGTCAGGCCCTGGTAGCTCATCTCGGCCGCGGCTTTCGGCGGGCGGGGGGCCTGCGCCGTGCCGTCCAGCTCAACGTTCAGCCAGCCGGAGTAGCCGGCGGCGTCGAGTCGACGGAACATGGTGACGAAGTCGATCACCCCGGAGCCGACGGGGACGTAGCCGGAGTAGCCGGTGGGGTCCCGGACGGCGCCGTCCGCGCCCCGGGTGACGGGCGTGCCCCCGTAGTCCTTGACGTGGACGTGGGTGACGACGGCGGCGTAGCGCCCGACGAGGTCGGTGGCGTCGCCGCCGGCCTGGGCGATCTGTCCGGTGTCCGGGCCGAAGCCGCAGGCGCGGGGGTCGAGGGCGTCGACGACGCGGGCGATCTCCTCGGGCGACTCCACCGGCGTGCCGGTGTGGGGGTGCAGGGAGGTCTGCAGGCCGAGCTCGTCGCGCAGGCGGGCGCCGAGGGCGTTGAAGGTGGCGGCGAGCCCGGCGTACGCCTCAGGGGGGTAGGACGCCTGCTCGCGGCGCTGGCAGCTGACCACGATCAGGGAGGCGCCGGCCGCTTTGCTCGCCCGGGCCCAGCGCACGACCTGGTCGATGTCCTCGGCGGCGCGGGCCGGATCGATGTAGGTGCGGGCGCAGTAGGAGGCGGAGTAGGTCAGCCCGTTGCGAGCGATCAGGTCGCGGAAGGCTTCCGGGCCGCCGGGGTAGCCCTCGACGACGTGCCCGAACGTCTCGAATGAGGTGAAGCCGGCGGCGGCGACGTCCGCCACCTTCTCCTCGACGGGCTCTTTCGGCCAGGTGATCCCGGTGTGGCCGATCTTCTTGGCGTCAAGCACGGTATATGCTCCCCCCGTCCCGGCGGCGGTCCCGCCCGGTCGACCGCCTGTCTGCGGCCTCGGCCTGGTCTGCGGCCTCGGCCTGGTCTACGGCTCGATGATCGCCACCGCCCGCACGTGCGCGGCCGAGGCGCCGCGCCACTTCACCGGCAGGACGCTGACGATGAAGCTGTGGTAGGGGGGCGGGATCTGATCCAGGTTGCACATGTTCTCCAGGTGATAGTACTCGCGCTCGAGCATCACCATGTGCGACTCCCAGAACTTCTTCTTCTCGAACATGAACGGCACCGGCAGATCGAAGCCGGGGGCGTCGATGCCCATGGTCATCACCCCGCGGTCGAGCAGCCAGGTGGTGGCCTCTCTGGTCATCCCGGGGTGGTCGGTGAGGTAGCGCTTCTCCTCGCGGAAGTTGGCCGCGTCCGTGCGCAGCAGGACGATGTCCAGGGGCTTGAGCGTGTACTCGATGCGCTCCAGGGCGGCGGCGAGGTCGTCCGGCCAGATCTCGTCCCCCGGGCGCTTGGCGGTGAGGTCGAGCACCACCCCGTCCCCGTAGCAGTACTCCAGGGGGATGCCCTCGGCGCGGGGGGCCGCCGGGTTGACGTGGCCCCAGGAGTCCAGGTGGGTGCCCACGTGGTCCCCGGTGACGATCATGCAGTGGTTGGGCAGGTGGGTGATCCCCAGCGCGTCGGTGCCCATGCTGTGGGCCATCTGCTGGTGGTTCTCCATCTCCACGATCGCCGGCTTGGTCACGCTCGGGTAGACCATCATCCCCTGGTAGACCTCAAAAGAGAGGTCGATGATCCGTCTGCGCTGCTTGCCCTCGTTCACGCCGCTCTGCCCCCTCGGTGTTGCGTTTGGCGACGATCGTACTCCCGGCCCCGTCCGGTCTGACGGGAGATTATCGATAGCCGTGGTGCCCGTGTCAAGGCGATGTCAACCAGAGTCACCTCAGGACCCACAATCGGGCCTTGTTCGGAACGATTTGCGGGAAGTGGGCGGCTTGACGCGCCGTTTGGGGGCAGAGTATAGTCGCCGCGCCGGTGATCATCGATAATGGTTCTGCTGGAAGGAGAGACGAGGCCGCGGGGGCGGCGGCCGGCGCCACCGTGCGCCGGTCGCTGCCCGCGCGGGTCCGCGAGGTGATCGAGGAGCGCATCCTGGACGGGGCGCTGCGCGAAGGCGATCAGATCGTGGAGTACCAGCTCGCCCGCCAGCTGGGGATCAGCCAGACCCCCGTCCGGGAGGCGCTGCGCCGGCTGGAGCACGACGGCCTGGTGGTCACCCGGCCGCACCGGGGCACCTTCGTCCGCCGGGTCACCCGCCGCGAGGCGGCCGAGCGCTACTCCCTGGGGATGGAGCTGGAGGCGTTCGCCGCGCGGCTGGTGATGCCCCGCCTGACGCCCGAGGACTACCGGGCGCTGGAGGGGCTCATCGACGAGATGTCGCTCGCCGCCGCGGCCGGGCAGCGCAACCTGGCCGGCGCGGACGGCGTGGCCGACGAGCGGGCGGCCGGCGAGGCCTTCGCCCGCAGCGTCGAGCTCAACACCGCCTTCCACCGCTACATCGTGGAGCGCACCGGGCACACCCAGCTGCTCAAGGCCTGGCTGGCGGTCAACCCGCTCAACTGGCGCTTCGTGACCTACACGCGCCTGCTCAATCCGCGGCCGGTGGAGCTGGCCGAGCGCCACCGGTCGCTGGTCGAGCTCTTCCGGCGGGGGGACCAGGTGCTGGCCGCCGCCGCCATCAGGCAGCACATCTGGGAGGTGGCCGAGCAGGTGCTGCCCAATATCCCGGCGGAGGAGGACGAGCCGCCGGCGACGACCGTGCACCGCCCGGGGGGGTAGCCGGCAGCGGCGCGGGCTCCCCCGCTGCGGGGCCCGGCGCCGCCGTGACCACCGCTGAGTGCTGAGTGGCGAAAGCGGCAGACGAGGCAGAAGG
>DATLLM010000630.1:0-8188 GCA_035537855.1 Chloroflexota bacterium
GCCTCCCCCAGCGGCCTCCCCCTGTTCGTCTCCCTGGCGATCCACATCCCGGCCGCCATCTCCTGGCTGGGCGTGGTGCTGTACCAGGCGGTGGTCAGCGCCGTGCCCTACCTCTCCACCGCCCAGCGCGCCGACCTGCTGCAGCGCCCCCGCTGGCTGATCGTGGCGGCGATCCCCCTCTTCTTCCTCACCGGGACGTACCAGACGATCTTCAATCCTTTCGTCACCATCACCGACTTCCAGACGGCGGAGGCCTTCCGGGCCACCTCGGCCTACGCCCAGGCCCTGTTCTGGAAGCACGGCTTCGTCCTGCTCAGCATGGCCCTCACCCTGACCGTCACGTTCTGGATCGCCCCCCGCATGGCGAAGGCAGGAACCGCCGCCGGCGTCGCCGGCGGCGCCGGCGGGGCGACGACCGTGACCGTCGGGGCGGACGCCGCTCCCGGGGGTAGCCGGGTCTCGCTCCTGGCCTGGGCCAACGTCGCCGCCTGCCTCGCCCTGCTGCTCTGCGTCGCGGTGATGGTCTTCCAGCTACACTGATCCCGCTGCCCACCGCGCCGGCCGGATTCATCGTATGCCCCGTCAGATGCGCGCCTCGCTGCGGCTGCTCTGGGTCTTCCTGACCCTGACCCTGGGCGCCGCGCTGCTGGCGGCCTGCCCTTCGGGGCGCAGCGACACCGCCGGCGCGCCGGGAGCGCCCGGCGCTCGCAGCCGGCTGGGGATCGCCGCCCCCGCCCCGGCGGAGCCGGCGGGCGCCGAGGCGAAAGCGGCGGCCCCGAGCACGGCGGCCGGCGCCGATCCGGCGGCGACCAGCACCCCGGAGGCCGCACCCGACCCGGACGGCGCCGCCCGGGGGCTGGACGGGGGCCTGCTCAGCGCCCTCGCCCCGGTGCGCGTCCCCCGCCCCGCCGTCCCGCCGGGACCACGGCGGATCGGCCTGCAGGCCGGCCACTGGCGCACGAGCGAGGTGCCCGAGGAGCTGCGCCGGCTGCAAGGCTCCGTCGGCACCGCCGGGGGCGGGGTGCCGGAGTGGCAGCTCAACCTGGACGTGGCCAACCGCGTGGCCGCCATCCTGCGCGGCCACGGCTACGAGGTGGACGTGCTCCCCACGACCATCCCCACCGGCTACCTGGCGGACGTGTTCGTCGCCCTCCACGCGGACGGCAGCCCGGACGGCAACGCCCGGGGCTTCAAGGCGGCGCACGGCAACCGCCGCGGGCCGTACGAGGGCCGGCTGGTGCAGGTGATGATGGACGAGTACGGGCGGGCCACCGGCCTCCCCGTCGACCCCATGGTCACCCGCAACATGCTCGGCTACTACGCCTTCTCCTGGAGCCGCTTCCAGTCCACCGTCGCCCCGCACACCCCGGCGGCCATCCTGGAGATGGGCTTCTTGACCAACGCCACCGACCGCGGCCTGCTGCTCGGCCGGCAGGACGTCGTCGCCGGCGGCGTGGCCAACGGAATCCTGCGCTTCCTGGACGAGGTGCCCGCCGGTGCGGCCTTCGCCGACGACCTCATCCTGCCCCCCAGCCTGAACTTCCGCCCCCAGCCGACGCCCGCCGCCCGCTAGCCGGGCGCGCCGCCGCCCGGCGCCCCGGAGACCCGTCCCGGCCCCCCAACGGAGCCATTTTCTCCTTGGGCCGGTGTACAATCCGGCGATGGCTGAGGCGACCGACGCCGACCCCGGCGGCGCGATCCGGACGCGCTACGAGCCGGACGACGCCGGCTGCACGGTGAGCGTCCTCGACGGCGAGCAGGCGGTGGCCGTGCTCCGGGTCATCCGCCTGACCATGCGCCTGCGGGAGGCCTTCGTCCCCATGGCGGGCATCGGGGACGTGCGCACGCACCCCGCCCACCGCCGCCAGGGGCACGCCCGGCGCCTCTTCGCCGCCACCCTGGAGCACATGCGCCGGGAGCGCTACGCCGTCTCCCTGCTCTTCGGCATCTCGGACTTCTACTGGCGCTTCGGCTACGCCCCGGTCCTGCCGGAGTACGACGTCTCCCTCACCACCCGCGACGCCGAGCGCCTGATCGCCTCCCGGCCCGCCGCCGCGGCCGTCGCCGTGCGCCCCGGGCGGCCGGGGGACGGGCCGGCCCTGCTCGACCTCTATACCCGCGCCAACGGCGCCCGCAGCGGCACCCTGCGCCGCACGGCGGAGGCCTTCGACACCCGGCCGAAGCCGGACGTGCAGAACTGGTGGTTCCACCCCCGGCGCTACCTCGTCGCCGAGCGGGACGGCGTCGCGGAGGGCTACGCCGCGCTCTCCGGCGATCCGTCCTCCTTCCGGGTACGAGAGATCGTCGTCCCGGAGGCGCACGTCGCGGCGGCCGGGACGGCGCTGATCGGCGCCCTGACCGAGGAGGCGCTCGCCCGGCGCCGGGAGCACATCCACCTGCCCCTGCCTCCGGATGAGCCCCTGATGGGCTTGCTGCGCCCGGTGGGCTGCAAGCTGGAGGTGACCTACCCCTCCAACGCCAGCGGCATGGGCCGCATCGTCGACCTGGCGGTGCTGGCCGAGGCCCTGACCCCGGCGCTGGCCGGGCGCGCCGCCGCCCTGCCGCCCGCTTCCCGCCCCGGAGCGCTCGAGCTGGCCGCCCCGGCCGCCGCGGACGGCGCCGCCGGCGCCGGGCCGGAGATGCGGGCGACGCTGCGCTGGGGCGACGGCCCGGCGCTGGCCGTGACCCTGCCCCAACCGGCGCTCTGCCAGCTGCTGCACGGCTACCGGGGGATCGACGAGCTGCGCATCGACCACCCGGACGCCGTTGACGCGGCCGCCGTCCCGGCGGTGCGCGCCCTGCTGCCGGCCGGCTACCCCCACATGTGGGCGCCCGACCACTTCTAAGAGCGACCACCACAGTTGGGGGGGAAGAAGGTTGCTTCCTGGGGACGTTGTCCCCAGCCCCCTTCTTGGGACGCGCTCAAAGTCGCAGGTCGCAGGTCGACGGTGGGCGGACGGGAAGGCCTCCGCCTCCCCACGGCTGACTTCGGACTCCGGCCCCGGGCCGGGGATCAGTAGCCCGTGCCCACGTCGATCAGGTTGTTCAGCGGCGCCCCGCGCTGGTAGCGCTCCAGGTTGTCCATGAAGATGTCCGTGATGCGGCGGGAGTTGTAGGGGCTGCTCCCGCTGGTGTGCAGGCTGAGGATGACGTTCTCCAGCCCCCAGATCGGGTCGTCCGGCGCGGGCGTGTCGGCCGGCTCGACGCAGTCCAGCCCGGCGCCCCCGATCCACCCCTCGGCCAGCGCCCGGCGCAGGGCGACGCCGTCGATGCAGGCGCCGCGGCCCACGTTGTAGACGTGGGCGGTGGGGCGCATGCGCCGCAGCTCCGCCTCCCCGATGCAGTGCCGCGTTTCGGGCGTCAGGGGCAGGCAGACGGCCACGTGGTCGGCCTCGGGCAGCGCCTCCGCCCAGTCCGCCAGGGAGTAGACGGCGGCGCAGTGGGGGTGCGCCCCGGCGCGACGGCGCACGCCGAGCACGCGCATCCCCAGGGCGCTCGCTTTCCGGGCCAGCGTGCCGCCGACGTCCCCCAGGCCGAGCACCAGCATGGTCTGGCCGTCCAGCTCCCACTTCTCCTCGACCACCCTGGCTCCCAGCCGGGTCGGCCGGGAGGAGCCCGCCGGGGCGGGCGCGCGCTGCCCCTGCTCCAGCTGCCCGCGGATCAAGAGGTGCATCCGGGTGGCGAAGCAGAACGCCATGGTCAGGATGTTCTCCGCCATCGGGATGCCGTGCGCCCCCCGGGCGTTGGTCAGCAGGACGTCCGGGCGCGCCCCCAGCCCCAGGCGCAGCAGGCCGTCGACGCCGGCCGTGCCGGCCTGCACCCAGCGCAGGCCGGTGGCCGCCGCCAGGGCCTCGCCGGGGATGCTCTTGGTGAAGATGATCTCCGCCTCGGGCGCCGCCGCCGCCATCGCCGCCGCATCTTCGGCGAAGTCGAACGCCACCCCGGGGAAGCGCTGCACCAGCCGCTGACGGTCGACGACGGCGATCGGCGCAGCCCCAACCAGCACCCGCATCGGTCTCCCTCTCCTCCCCGGCCGCCCGGGAGACGGCCGGCCGCCGCAGGCCCCGGCGGCGCCGCAGTCCGCCGCAGCCGGGCCTGCGGGGGGCAGTCTACGGCACGGTCGCCCCCTCGTCCGTTGATCTCTTCAGCGTGCTCTTCCCCACCCTGACCTTCGCCGTCTTCTTCCTGCTGGTCTTTCCGGTCTGCTGGCTGCTGCGCTGGCGCCACTGGGCGTGGAAGCTGTTCGTCCTGCTCGCCTCCTACGTCTTCTACGGATTCTGGGACGCGCGCTTCGTCCTGCTCCTGTTCACCTCGTCCGTCGTCAACTACGTCATCGCCCGGCGGCTGGTCCGCCCGGTCGTGGCGGAGAACGCCCCGGTGCGGGGCCGGACCGCCCGCTTGCCTTCCTGGCTGCGGGGGCGCCGGCTGCTGCTCACCGTGGCCCTCGTCTTCAACCTGGGCATCCTGGGGCTGTTCAAGTACTACGGCTTCTTCCTGGAGTCCCTCAGCGCCAGCCTCGGCGCGATGGGGCTCCCCGGACACCTCCCCTTCGTCGAGGTGATCGTGCCGGTGGGGATCTCCTTCTTCACCTTCCAGGCCATCAGCTACGTCGTGGACATCTACCGGGGGAAGCTGGTCCCCGGCCGCTGGCTGGACTTCGCCGTCTACCTGGCCTTCTTCCCCCACCTGGTCGCCGGGCCGATCGTGCGCGCCTCCGAGTTCATGCCCCAGCTGGACGCCCCGCGGGTGCTGCCCCAGCGCGACGCCACCCGGGCGGCCTTCCTCATCGGCCGCGGGCTGTTCAAGAAAGTGGTCATCTCCAGCTTCGTCGCCACGGCCATCGTCGATCCGGTGTTCGGCGTCCCGGCGCAGCACAGCTCGGCGGAGATCCTGGTGGCCATCTACGGCTACGCCGTGCAGATCTACGCCGACTTCAGCGGCTACACGGACATCGCCATCGGCGTCGCCCTGCTGCTGGGGATCACCTTCCCCCAGAACTTCGACCGGCCCTACTCCGCCGTCTCCCTGCAGGACTTCTGGCGCCGCTGGCACATGACCCTCTCCCGCTGGCTGCGGGATTACCTGTACATCCCCCTGGGCGGTAACCGCCACGGGACGCTCGCCACCTACCGCAACCTGATCGTGACCATGGTTCTGGGCGGGCTGTGGCACGGCGCGGCCCTCACCTTCCTCATCTGGGGCCTCTTCCACGGCCTGGGCCTGGCCGTGGAGCGGGTCGGCGCCGCGCTGATCGGGCGCGGGCTGTACGCCGGCCCCGGCCTCCCCGCCGGCGCCCGGCGCTGGCTGGGGCGCCTGGTGACCTTCAACGTCGTCTGCGTCAGCTGGGTCTACTTCCGGGCCGACTCCCTGGCCACGGCCAACGAGCTGCTCCTCCGCTCGGTCACCGCCTGGGGGCCGGCCCCGCTGGTCACGGCCGGTCTGGTGGCCGTCATCGCCGCGACCGTGGCGGTGCAGCTGATCCCGGCCGGCATCGGCGCCCGGGTGGAGACCGCGTTCAGCTCCCTCCCCCTGCCGGTGCAAGGGGTCGCCCTCGGCGTCTTCTGCGGCGCCACCATCGCCTTCGGCCCGCAAGGCGTCGCCCCGTTCATCTACTATCAGTTCTGAGCTGACCCGAGCGGTCGCTTTCAGCCGTGACTACCGTCACCCGCAGTCCGTCAGCCCGTCCCGTACCGGCGCCGCCGGCGCCGCCGGCGGTCGCCCCCGCTCCCGGGCGGCCCGACCCGGACGAGCAGCGGCCGCCGTCCGGCGGCGCCCCGGCGCCGCGGGCGGCCCGCCGCCCCGAGCGGCGCCGCCGGCGCCGGGCCACCGTCTCCTGGGAGTCGCTGCTCGGCCTGCTGGTGTACTCCGTCGGCACCCCCCGCAAGGCGGGCCCCTCGGCCCACTGGGCGGTCTACCTCAGCCTCGCGCTCTGCCTGGGCGTGACCGCCCTGCTGTCCTCGGGGCGAATCGTGCGCATCGTGGAGTCGCAGCCGGACGGGCCGCTGCGGGGCCACGCCGCCGTGCTCGCCCACCGGCTGGACGCGCTCGCCCGGCAGTCCGGGCTCGATCGCCCGGCGCTGCTGGTCAACGCCGCCCTCGGGCGGCCGGAGCTGACGCCGGCGAGCGCCAGCCCGGCCCTGCCCCCGGCCGCCGCCACGGCGCCGGCGGCGGCGCCCGCGGCCGCAACGGCCGCCGCCGGCGCCGTGGCGACCGCCCGGCCGGCGACCGAGCCGACGGCCGCTCCGGCCCCCACCGCCCCACCGGCGACGCCCGAGCCGACCCCGTCGGCGGACACGCCGTTCGACCACCGGGCCGTCTCACCGGACGCACCGCTGCGCGTGCAGGTGGTCGGGGACTCCTTCGCCGAGCCGATGGGCTACGAGTTCGCCCGCTACGGCGGCGTCAACCACCACCTGGTCTCTCAGCTGGACTTCCACCTCTCCTCCGGGCTGCTCAGCCCGGCCCGCTACAACTGGCCGGTCGGGCTGGCCCAGACGATGGCGGCGAACCCGCCCCCGGAAGCGGTGGTGCTCTTCCTCGGCGCCAACGACTTCGACAACATCCGGCTGGAGGGGCGCACCCTCTCCATGCAGTCGCCCGGCTGGATCGAGGAGTACGGCCGGCGGGCGGGCGAGCTGATGGACATCGTCGGCAGCCGCGGCGCCCGCCTCTACTGGGTGGGCATGCCGGTGCTGCGGGACGGCCGGCGCAACGCCACGGCGGCGGACGCCAACACGGCCGTCCAGCAGGCCGCCGCCGGCCGGCCGTGGGTCCGCTTCGTCGACATCTGGACCCTGTTCGCCGACGGCGACGGGCGCTTCGCCACGTTCCGCCCCGGCGCCGGCGGCGAGATGATCCGGATGCGCCAGGACGACGGCATCCACCTCACCCGCCAGGGGAGCAACGTGGTCGTCGCCGTCGTCTACGAGCTCATGCAGAAGGACTGGGGCGTCCCCGGGATCTGAGCCCCAGGGCCCGCGCCCGGTGGCCCGCGCCCGGTGGCCCGCGCCCCGCGCCCCGCCGCCGCAGGCGGAACCTGAGCAGTCGCTGAGCACAGCGCGCCGCATCGTGCGGGCGTCCGCGCCGCGGCGCGGACGCCCGGGCACAGCGAAGCGAAGGCGGAGCGAAGGGAAAGAGTGCGGGGATGCCAATCGCGAAGCGCTTGACAGCGGAGTTCATCGGCACGTTCTGGCTCGTCTTCGGCGGCTGCGGCACCGCCGTGCTCACCGCCGCCTTCCCGGAGGTCGGCGTCGGCATCCTGGGGGTGGCCCTGGCCTTCGGGCTGACCGTGCTGACCATGGCCTACGCCATCGGCCACATCGCCGGCTGCCACCTCACCCCGGCCGTCACGCTCGGCCTGCTCACCGGCGGCCGGTTCCCCGCCCGTGACCTCCTGCCGTACGTCGCCGCCCAGGTGGTGGGGGGCATCGTCGGCGCCGGGGTGCTCTTCGTGATCGCCAACGGCAACCCCGGGTTCAACCTGACCAACGGCTTCGCCGCCAACGGCTACGGCGAGCACTCCCCCGGGTTGTACTCGCTCGTCGCCTGCCTGCTCGCCGAGATCGTGCTGACCTTCATGTTCCTGATAATCATCCTGGGGGCGACGGACGGCCGGGCGCCCAAAGGCTTCGCCCCGATCGCCATCGGCCTCGGCCTGACCCTCGTCCACCTGATCGGGATCCCGGTGACCAACCTCTCGGTCAACCCGGCGCGCAGCACCGGCCCGGCGGTCTTCCTCGGCGGCTGGGCCCTGACCCAGCTGTGGCTCTTCTGGGTCGCCCCCCTGATCGGGGGCGCCCTCGCCGGCTTCGCCTACCGCTGGCTGGCGGTCGGCCCTGAGGAGCCGGTCGTCGGCGACGCGCCCGTCGAGGCCCCGCGCGCCGCCGAGGCCTGAGCGAAAGCGCCCGCCCGCGTCCCGCGTCCCCGGGCTCCGGTCACTCCGGCCCGGGGCGCCCCGGTCACCAGCGCAGCATCAGGGGCTCGATCGCGGCGGCCCCGGGCTGCGAGCCGGCGATCAGGCGGGGGCGCCGGCCGGTGGCGCCGGCGTAGGCTCCGGCCACCGCATCGAGGGCGGCGGCGGCCCGCGCCGAGGGCCCCCCGTCCGGCCCCGCCTCGAGCAGCACGGCCACCGTGCCGCCGGCACCGCCCCCGGTGATCTTCGCGCCGTAGAGACCGCCGGGGGCCGAGT
>DATLLM010000631.1:0-9879 GCA_035537855.1 Chloroflexota bacterium
GGGCAGGGGGAGGGGCCGCCCTAACGAATCACACCTCCGGCAGATCGAGCACCCGCTGCACCTCGTCGTTCCACACCTTCAGCCCGTCCTCGAAGCCGATCTTGCCCGCGTACCAGTCCGGCCCCTTCTCGTTGTAGGCGGTCTCGAACTCGGTCCCGCGCAGGTTGGCGGGGACGACGTGCACCATGGCGTTCTCGAAGTTCTCCAGGTAGACCTTGAAGTTGGGGTCCTGGAAGTACTTGTCGTCCATGATGTCCGGGCGCACCTGGGCCTGGTTGCCGCCGTCGGTGTTGAACAGCAGGGCCCCCTCGCGGCTGGTGATGTGCTTGATGAACTCCCAGGCGTGGTCGGGGAGCTTGTTGCCCGGGCCGAGGATGTTCCAGGTGCCGCCGCGGAGCTGCGACGGGCGCTTGCCGTCCTTCCGCTTGGGGAAGAGCTGCGCCTTGAACTTGAGCAGCCCGTTGGCGTTGGCGCGGTTGACGTTGAAGACGGTGAGCGAGCCCTGCTGGTCGACGCCCAGCGTCCCCAGGACGAAGGGATCGCCCTCGTAGGTGCCGGGGAGGGCGACCACTTTCTCCTTGTGGGCCAGGTCGTAGACCCAGCGCATGGCCTCCTTGGGGGCCGCGTCCATCAGGGTGGACTTCTTGCCGTCCGGGCTGAGGTTGTCCGCGTTGAAGGCGCGGGTCATGACGGTCACGCCGGCCGTGCCGGGCAGGGTGGTGCGCAGGCCGAAGCCCCCGGCCCGCTCGGCGAACCGCCCTATCTTGACGGCGATCTCGTAGAGCTTGTTCATCGTCCAGTCGGGGGAGTTCTGGTCCGGGAAGGTGACGCCCGCCTGCTGGGCCAGCTGGGTGTTGTAGAGGATGCCGTCGTTGCCGGTCCAGCCCCAGGAGGGGAGCCCCCACAGCTTGCCCTGCCACTTCTGGTATTCGATGAAGGGGGCGTAGTACTGCTTCAGGTCGAACTTGTCTCGGGCGACGAACTCGTCGATGGGGCGGATGATGTTGCGCTTCACCGCCTGGTAGAGCTGCCAGTGGGAGGGGTCCCAGGCGTGCACCTCTCCCAGGGTGCCGGCCTGGAGCATGGCCAGCATCTTGGGGTAGGCGCTCTGCTGGTTCCCGGCGTCCAGACCGATCGCCCGGGCGTCCACCTTGACGTTGGGGTGCTTGGCCTGGAAGGACTCGGCCATCATCCGCGGCCACTCGGTGGCCGGGGTGAACCCGCGGAAGGTGTCCCACCCGAGCGTCGCCGGAGCGAGCGTCTTGGTGCCCCCGCTCTGGGCGGCCTGGTTCGATCCCGTCCCTGTGCTCGTCTGCGTCCCGGCGCCGCAGGCTCCCGCCAGCACGGCGCCGCCCGCTGCTGCGCCGGCCGCGAGCAGCCGGCGCCGGCGCGTCGCTCCCGGCGCGCCGGCCCGCTCGGTCCCCATCCCCTGCTGCATCCCTCGATTGCCTTTCGCCGTCCTGGTGGCCCACGACGCTCCGCGCCCGGGGCTCGGCGGCCATTCTAGGACGGGGGTTGAGGGGAATCAAACGGACGGGCCGGCCGGCCCGTCCGCGAGGTGCAGCGAACGCCGTCTGTGCGGTCTATGCGGTCTGCGCCGTCTGTGCGTCCCGCCGGTCAGGCGGTCAGGCGGTCAGGCGGTCAGGCGGTCAGGCGGAGCGCCGGCGGAGGAGGACTCCGGCGCCGGCGCTGGCGAACCCGGCCAGGGCCAGACCGGCCGGCAGGGCGCTCCCGGCCAGGCCGCCGGTGGCGGGCAGGTTGCTGGCGGCGACGACGGTGAGGGTCGTCTGCATGCCGTTGGCGCGGTGCATGCCGACCGGGCAGTACAGGCTGTACGTCCCCGGCTGCAGGGCGGCGAACGTGATCGCCCCGCTCTGGCCGTCCGTCAGGTTCGGCGTGCTCGGACGCAGATCGACGCCGTTGCCGTCGATGGCCAGGTTGTGCGGCAGGCCGTTTGCGGTGGCGTTGAAGGTGATCGGCGCGCCCGCCCGCACCTGCGCCGGCGCGCCCGCGATCATGAAGTTGCTCAACTGCACGTTAAATGCCTGCGCCGCCTGGGCCATGGCCGCGGCGGCCGCGCCGGTGAACAGCGCCCCCGCGAACAAGAACGCCGTGAGCCCTCGGAATGAGCCAGACCAACCCCGTGTCATGCGCATCCTCCTCTGCGTTTGCGTCTGGCCCGGCCGGACGGCCAGACGGTGTCGGCGAGCCCCGGGAGCCGCGGGCGGTCGATGCGCCCTGTCCCGGTGTGCTCGCCCCCCTTACGTTCCTCGACGGCGAGGCGGATTTGTCAAAGGAGCGTTAAATCTCGCGCTTGCGGAACGGTCCGGGCAACCCGGCCGCCCCGGCCGCGCCGCGGGCTCCGGGTTCCCGCAGCGCCGCCCAGGCGAGGGAGAGCCAGCCGGCGATGAATGCCACCCCGCCCAGCGGGGCGATCGCGCCCAGCCAGCGCACGCCGCTGAGCGCGAGCACGTAGAGGCTCCCGGAGAAGAGGGCCGTCCCGGCGACGAACAGCCAGCCGGAGGTGCGCGCCAGCCGGGCGGCCCGGCCCGCCCACTGGCCGGCGGCGGCGGCCACCGCCAGCAGCCCGGCGACGTGGTAGAAGTGGTAGCGCACGCCCGTCTCGAACGTGGCCAGGTCCTCGGGCGAGAGGCGCTCGCGCAGGGCGTGGGCCCCGAAGGCCCCGACGGCGACGGCCAGCGCCCCGGAGAGCGCCCCGATCGCCGTGAAGGTGCGGTCCATGCCCAGAAGGTACCATGCTCCCTTCGAGCGATGGTGACCGCCGGGGCAGGGTCGGGGCCGGCGTCCGGGCCGGAGGTCGGGCCGGAGGTCGGGCCGGAGGTGGAGCCGGAATCGGCGCCATCGGCGCCGCCGGCTGTCGTCCTCGAGGGCGTGGTCAAGCGCTACGGCGGGCGGACCGTCCTGCACAACCTCTCCTTCTCCGTCCGGCGCGGTGAGGTCTTCGCCGTGCTCGGCCCCAACGGGGCGGGCAAGACCACCGCCGTCGAGCTGCTCGAGGGCTACCGCGTTCCGGACGCCGGGCGCCTGCGCGTGCTCGGGCTCGACCCCATCGCGGACGGGGCGGCGCTCAAGCCGCGCATCGGGCTGATGCTCCAGGGGGGCGGCATCTACCCCCAGATCCGGCCCCTGGAGGCGCTGCGCCTCTTCGCCGCCTTCTACGCCCGGCCGGAGGACCCGGCGGCCCTGCTGCGCGCCGCCGGGCTGGAGGACGCCGCCGGGACGCGCTACCGCCAGCTCTCGGGCGGGCAGAAGCAGCGGCTGTCCCTCGCCCTGGCCCTCGTCGGCCGCCCGGAGCTGGTCTTCCTGGACGAGCCGACGGCGGCGATGGACCCGCTCGCCCGGCGCGCCACCTGGGACGTGATCCGCGGCCTGAGAGCCCGCGGGGTCACCGTCCTGCTCACCACCCACTACCTCGACGAGGCCGAGCGCCTGGCCGACCGCATCGCCGTCGTCGACGCCGGACGCCTGGTGGCCCTGGACAGCCCGGCCGCCTTGATGGCCCGCGCCGGCGGTCCGGCGCTGCGCTTCAGCGCCCCGCCCGGCCTGGACACGGCCGCCCTGGGCGCGGCCCTCGCGGCCGGCGAAGCGGGCGCCGCCGCTGCGGACGTGCACGAGGTGGAGCCCGGCCGCTACGCCGTCGCCGTCGCCGGCGCTCCCGGCCCGGCGCTCGTCGCCCGCCTGACGGCCTGGCTCGCCGAGCGGGAGGCCCTGCTCACCGAGCTGAGCGTCGGGCGGCGCTCGCTCGAAGACGTCTACCTCGAGCTGACCGGGGTGCCGGCCGAGCTCGCGGCGGGGGACGCCCCCGCCGGCGGGCGGTGAAGACGCCGGCGCCGCCGGCGGGGCGGGCCGCCCTGGGGGCGATGCTCCGCGCCCAGACGGCGCTCGAGCTGCGCCTCACCCTGCGCCGGGGGGAGAGCGTGCTGGTGACGGTGCTCCTGCCCGCCCTCCTGCTGCTCTTCTTCAGCACCGTGCCGCTGATCGCCCTCGCCCCGGCGGACCCGGGCGTGCCGCCGGCGCAGGCGGTCTACCCCGCGGTGCTGGCCGTCGCCGTGATGTCCACCGGGATGGTCTCGCTCGGCATCGCCACCGCGTTCGAGCGCCAGTACGGCGTCCTGAAGCGGCTGGGGGGCTCGCCCCTGCCCCGCCCCCTGCTGGTGTGGGCCAAAGTGCTGGCCGTGCTGGCGGTCGAGGTCGTGCAGGTCGCCCTGCTGACCGCCCTGGCCCTGGCCCTGGGCTGGCGCCCGCCGGCGGCCGCGGGCGGGGCGCCGCTGGCCCTGGCCGGGATCGCCCTGGTGCTGGGCACGATCGCGTTCGCCGGGATCGGGCTGTCGATGGCCGGCTCCTGGCGGGCCGAGGCCACCCTGGCCGGGGCCAACGGCCTGTACCTCGTGCTGCTCCTGCTGGGCGGGATCTTCGTCCCCCCGGAGGCCCTGCCCGCCCCGCTCGGGGCGATCACCGCCTTCCTCCCTTCGGCCGCCCTGGCCGGGCTGCTGCGGGCCGCCCTGGGGCCGCCGGCGCTCGCCGGCGGCGGGGCGGCGCCGGAGGTGTGGCCCGACCTGATCGTGCTCGCCGCCTGGGCGGCCGGGGCCGCCCTCCTGGCGGCCGCCACGTTCCGCTGGGAATAGTGTGCCGAGCGCCGTCGCGCAGCCGCGGGGCGGCCCGGCCGATCCGGCCGGAGAGGACAGAGGAGCGAATCGTGACGACGCCGACACCGCTGCGCTGGGGCATCCTCAGCACCGCCCGCATCGCCCGCACTCGCTTCATCCCCGGCGTCCGGGCCAGCACGGAGGGGACGGTGGCGGCCGTCGCCAGCCGCGACGCCGGCCGGGCCCGGGCGGTGGCCGCCGAGCTCGAGATCCCCCGGGCCCACGGCTCGTACGAGGCCCTGCTCGCCGATCCCGGGGTGGACGCCGTCTACATCGGGCTGCCCAACGGGCTGCACCCGGAGTGGACGGTGCGGGCCGCGGCGGCGGGGAAGCACATCCTGTGCGAGAAGCCGGCGGCGCGCACCCGGGCGGACGCCGCGCGGATGGCCGCGGCCGCCCGCGACGCGGGGGTGATCCTGATGGAGGCCTTTATGTACCGCCTGCACCCCCAGCACGCCCGGGTGCTCGAGCTGATCCAGGAGGGCGTCATCGGCGAGCCCGTGTTCGTGCGCGCCAGCTTCTGCTTCGCCATGGCCCGCGAGCGGCGTGAGGCCCGGGACGTGCGCCTGCAAGGGGAGCTGCAGGGGGGGGCGCTGATGGACGTCGGCTGCTACGCCGTGAACGCCGCCCGCTACGTCTTCGGGGCGGAGCCGCTCGAGGTGGTGGCGCTCGAGCGGCGCGACCGGGGGAACGACGTCGACACCGCCTTCGCCGGCACCCTGCGCTTCCCCGGCGACCGGCTGGCCCAGATCGACGGCAGCTTCGACGCCTCGGGCACCCAGCGCTACGAGGTGGCCGGCGCCGGCGGGACCATCCTGGCCGAGCGGGCCTTCCTGCCGGGCGAGGGCGGGGGCACGCTGCGGATCAACGCCGGCGGGCGGTCGCGGGTGGAGGAGATCGCCGGCCACGACCAGTACGCGCTCGAGGCCGACCACGTGGCCCGCAGCGTCCGCGCCGGCCGGCTGCTGCCGCCGGCGGAGGACGGCGTCCTGCAGGCGGCCACGATGGAGGCGCTGTACGAGAGCGCGGCCGGCGGGCGCGCGGTCGTCCCGGGCTGAGTCCCGGCCGGGGGCGCGCCCCCCGTTTTGCCGGAGCGGCGGCGGGGACTCTGGCCGGTGGCAGTACAATCGGTGCTATGCCGGGCTTCCCCGCGCTCCCCTCCCTCCCCTCGTCCTGGCCGGCGTCCGTTCCCACCGTCCCGATCTCCTTCAGCGCCCCGCTCTTCCTCGCCCTCCTCCTGCTCCTGCCCGCCTTCTTCCTGGTCGCCCGCCGCCGGCGCAAGGTGCCCCGCGGCCCCTGGCCGGTCTCCCTCTGGCTGCGCCTGGGCGTCTGCTTCCTGCTGATCATGGCCCTGGCCGGGCTGCGCCTGCCGGCGCCGGCCAAGAGCGTGGCCACGGTCTTCGTCCTCGACCAGTCCGAGAGCATCCCGGCGGACATCCGCGAGGGGGCCAAGAACTGGGTCCGCGACGCCATCGGCCAGCGCGGCCCGGACGACCTGGTGGGGATCGTCACGTTCGGCAGCGAAGCGCACGTCGAGCTGCCCTTGAGCAAGCCCGCCGACCACGCGGCCTGGGGGCAGCCGCCCGGCGGGGCCGCGACGGACGTCGGCGCCGCCCTCGAGCTCGCGGCCGACCTGCTGCCCCGTCCCGGCTCGGGGAGCATCCGGCGCATCGTCCTCCTCTCGGACGGCAACGAGACGCGGGGCAGCGCCCAGCGCATCCTGCAGCGCCCGTCCCTGCGGGACGTCGAGGTGGCCGTGCTCGGCCTCCCCCAGCGCCTGCAGGACACCGCCCTGACCAGCTTCATCGCCCCGCCGGCGCTGCGCGACGGCGAGCCGGCCGAGCTGCGGCTGGCCGTCGCCTCGCCGATCGACCAGCAGGGGCAGCTGCGCGTCTGGGCCAACGACCAGCTCGTCTCCGATCAGCCGGTCAGCCTGCCCAACGGCCCCCTCGAGCTGACCGTCCCCGTCGGCGACCTGGCCCAGGGCTTCTGGGCGTTCCGGGCCGAGCTGGCCGTGGACGGAGACAGCCGCCCGGAGAACAACCGCTCCTGGGCCTACACCGTGGTGCGGGAGCCGGCCCGGGTGCTGCTGGTGGAGCAGGCGCCCGGCGCCGCCGTCGAGGTGCGCCGCGTGCTCGGCGACGCCCGGGTGCGGGTGGACAGTCTCGCGCCCGGGGAGGTGCCCGCGGACGCCGGCGCGCTGGCCGCCTACGACTCCGTGGTGCTGATCAACGTCCCGGCCACGGCCCTCGGCCAGGCCCGCATGGAGGCGCTCGAGCAGCTCGTCGCCCAGCGCGGCAAGGGCCTGGTGGTGATCGGCGGCGACCAGACGTTCGGCCTGGGCGACTACGCCGACACCCCCCTCGAGGCGGCCCTGCCGGTCACCGTCCAGCCCCCGGACCGCGACCAGGTGGCCTCCCTCGCTCTGGTGCTGGTCATCGACCGCTCCGGCAGCATGGCGGCGACGGACACCGTCGACCGGCGCGCCTCCCGCCTCGACCTGGCCAAGGAGGGCGCCATCCTGGCGGTGGAGACCCTCAAGGAGGGCGACCAGGCCGGGGTGATCGCGTTCGACACCACCGCCCAGTGGGTCGCGGACCTGCAGACCCTGGCCGGCCCGGGCGACGTGCGCAACGTGGCCAACCGCATCGCCACCATCCAGCTCGGCGGGGGCACGGACTTCATCGACGGCCTCAGCCTGGCCTACCGCCAGCTGCAGCAGTCCTCCGCCCGGGTCAAGCACGTCATCCTGCTGACCGACGGCGAGGCGCCCGAGGCCGGCATCCCGCAGCTCCTGGCGGCGATGCGCCGGGGGGGGATCACCGTCTCCACCCTCGGCGTCTCGAACGACATCTCCGGCTCCGGCAAGGCCGTCCTGGAGCGCATCGCCCGCACCGGGCAGGGGCGCTCCTACTTCACCAACACCCCCAACGACGTCCCCCGAATCATGACCCAGGAGGCCCGCCTCGCCGGCCGCAGCTACAAAGAGGAGCACGACTTCAAGCCCCGCCTGATGACCCCGGCGCCGCCGGTGCGGGGCCTGGTGCCGAGCGAGTTCCCCGACCTGCACGGCTACGTCCGCACCTCTCCCAAGCGCGCCGCCGAGGTCATCCTGGCCAGCGACCAGAACGAGCCGATCCTGGCCGAGTGGCAGTACGGGCTCGGCCGGGCGATGGCCTGGACCTCAGACGCCGAGGGCCCCTGGGGGCGAGACTGGGCCACCGCCGGCGCCCCGTCCGACGCCTTCAAGCGCTTCTGGCCGCAGGCCGTGCGCTGGACGATGCCGGCGCCGGCCAGCCCCGACCTGCGGGTCTCGGTCACCGGCGACGGGGTCACGGCGAGCGTGCGCGTTGAGTCGTTCACCCCCGAGGGGACCTACCGCAACCTGTTGCAGTCGGCGATGGACGTCTCCTTCCCGGACGGCAGCGGGCAGCGCCAGCCCCTGCTGCAGACGGCCCCCGGCCGCTACGAGGGGCACTTCGCCCTCAACGGGGATGGGGTCTACGCCCTGCAGGTCACCCAGACGGACGACGCGGGCAACCTGGTGGCGAGCGAGACCACCGGCTACGCCCTGCCCTACTCGCCGGAGTACGCCATCACCCCGGCCAACCGGATCTTGATGGAGCGTCTGGCCGCGGACACCGGCGGGCCGGTGCTGAACCGGCCGGAGGAGGCCTGGCGCCGCGACACCGCCCACGCCTTGCAGCCGCAGGACGTCTGGATCGAGGCCCTCGCCCTGGCCCTCGTCGTCTTCGTCGCCGACGTCGCCGTGCGGCGCCTGCGGCCGGAAGCGCGCGACCTGCGCCGGGCGGGCGGCGCCGCCCGCCGGCTCGTCGGACGGCTCGACCCGCGCCGCCTGCCACGCTTCCGGCCGGTCATCCATCCCCTCCAGTCCGGCCGCCGGCGCTAACCGCCGGCCGCCGGCTCGCCCGCGCCGGCCGCCGCGGCCGCGCCCGTTAGTCTGGACGAAGGAGGCACCACCTGTGGATTCGAGGGAGAGAGACAGCGCCACACAGCGGGGGAGGGGGCGGCCCGGTCGCTGGCTGACCGCCCTGGTGCTCGTCGGGGCGGCCGCGCTTCTGCCGGTGACGGCGCTGGCGGACGGGCCGGACGCCGGCTCGGCCTGGCCGCAGCTGAAGCGGGTCGGCCCGAAGACCGGCATCGCCGCCGTCAACGGCCCCGTCCGGCCGACGATCGCCTGGAGCTACAACGCCGGCAGCGCCATCGTCAGCGGGCCGGTGCTCGCCAACGACAACACGGTCTACATCGGCACCGAGAACTACCGCGTCCTGGCCGTGAATCAGGGCGGGACGCGCAAGTGGGAGTACGTCCCGCCCGACTCCGGCGGCAGCGCGCCGCCCAGCTACCTGTTCGTCAACTCCAAGTCGCGCATCGAGTTCGGGACGCAGAACGGGTACGTCATCGGCCTACAGACGGACGGCAAGGAAGACTGGAAGTTCGACACCCGCAACGCCGCCTACGGCAGCTCGGAGCCTCAGGCCGTGCGCGCCCCCATCGCCGGGGCCTCCAACTACGGGCGGGTGCTGGTGGGGACGGATAAGGGCCTGCTCTACGAGCTCGAAGACGGCGCCTTCGCCGGCGTACGGCGCTCCGAGGCGGACGGCGCCATCAAGGCCGGCGCCGCCGTCGCCCCCGACGGCACCATCATCTGGGCGGCGAACCGCGCCATCCGCGCCGGCTCCGCCACCGGCGGCGACAAGTGGCGCATCGTGCTCGACGGCAGCATCTCCTCAACCCCCGCCGTCGGCGCGGACAGCACCGTCTACGTGGCCACCGAGAACGGCTCCGTCTACGCCGTTGGCACGGACGGCGTGCAGCGCTGGCAGGCCCGCCCCGGCGACGCGCGGCGCTTCCGCGCCGGCCTGGCCATCGGCACCGACGGCACCGTCTACGCCGGCGGCGACGAGGGGCGCCTGTTCGCGCTCGACCCCACCACCGGCGCCACCAAGTGGAGCTTCGGCACCGGTGGCCAGATCACGTCCTCCCCGGCGGTCGGCGCCAACGGCCTGATCTACCTCGCCTCGGGGGACAGCAAGCTCTACATCCTGGGCCAGAACGGGACCGAGCTGGGGCGGTTCCAGGGCGACGCCCCGTTCGACGTCTCCTCCCCGGCGATCGGCCGCGACGGGACGCTCTACGTCGGCAGCCGCGCCGGCACCCTCTACGCCCTCCGCGGCGAGTTCACCCCGCC
>DATLLM010000632.1:0-12151 GCA_035537855.1 Chloroflexota bacterium
TGGCGTGCTCGCTAGAGTCTCTAGAAGGCTGCGGCCGGAGAACCCGCAGCCGGGTGGCCAGGGCAGCCCGGGTGGGCGAGCGGGGCTCACCGGGGAGCGGATGCGGAAGGGCCCGCCGGGGGCGCCGGGCCCGCGAGGGCACGTCAAAAGGAGGAGGCGCAGATGGAGAGCGAAGTCCGCCCAACGCATCGTGGCGGCGCCGGTCTGGCCACGGCCCCGGCGCTGGGTGGGCCACCCCCGTCCGCGCCGGTGGCGACCGCAGCACCGCTCGCCCCCCAGCCGTCCGCGCCGCCCCAGCCGGTCGCCGAGGTCGAACGCCTCCTCCCTCGGGTCAAGTTCGCCGGCGACGCCCTCACCTTCGACGACGTGCTGCTGGTGCCCGGGCAGAGCGACGTCGCCCCCCAGGACGTGGACACCCGCTCGGTGCTGACCCGCCGGATTCACCTGGCCATCCCCATCCTGTCCTCGCCGATGGACACCGTCACCGAGGCCCGCCTGGCCATCGCCCTGGCCCGGGAGGGCGGGCTGGGCATCATCCACCGCAACCTCTCGCTCGAGGCCCAGGCCACCGAGGTGGACAAGGTCAAGCGCTCCGAGGCGGGGATGATCGTCGAGCCGGTCACCCTGCGCCCGACGGACACCCTGGCCGACGCCGAGGTGGTCATGGAGCGCTACCACATCTCCGGCGTCCCCATCACCGAGGGCGAGGACGGCAAGCTGGTCGGCATCCTGACCAACCGCGACACCCGCTTCGAGACGGACCCCACCCGGCCCATCTACGAGCTGATGACCCAGGAGGGCCTGGTCACCGGGCCGGTCGGCATCACCCTCGACGAAGCCAAAGAGATCCTGCGCAAGCACAAGATCGAGAAGCTGCCCATCGTGGACGACGAGGGCACGCTCAAGGGCCTGATCACGGTCAAAGACATCCAGAAGAAGATCCAGTTCCCCAACGCCACCAAGGACGCCCGCGGCCGTCTGCGGGTGGGCGCGGCCATCGGGGTCGGTCCGGACGCCCAGCATCGGGTCGGCGCGCTGGTCGACGCCGGGGTCGACCTGATCTGCATCGACGTCGCCCACGGGCACACCCGGGTGGTGGCCGACCTGGTGCGCTGGATCAAGGACGGCTTCGACGTCGACGTGGTCGCCGGCAACGTGGCCACCGCCGAGGCCACCCGCTACCTGATCGAGGCCGGGGCGGACGCCATCCGCATCGGAGTCGGGCCGGGCAGCATCTGCACCACCCGCATCGTCACCGGCTCGGGGATGCCGCAGCTGACGGCGGTCTACGAATCCGCCCGGGCGGCCGAGCCGTTCGGCGTGCCGGTGATCGCCGACGGCGGCATCCAGTACTCGGGCGAGATCGCCAAGGCGATCGCCGCCGGGGCGAACGTGGTGATGCTCGGCTCGCTCCTGGCCGGGGTCGACGAGTCCCCGGGCGAGATCATCATCTTCCAGGGCGAGCACTTCAAGGAGTACCGCGGCATGGGCTCCCTCGGGGCGATGCAGCAGCGCGGCTACTCCCGCGACCGCTACGCCCAGGAGGGGGTCTTCAAGACGGTGCCCGAGGGCATCGAGGGGCGCGTCCCCTACAAGGGGCGCCTGGCCGACCTCATCTACCAGCTGATCGGCGGCCTCAAGGCGGGGATGAAGTACGTCGGGGCGGCCACCGTGCCGGAGATGCAGCGCAAGGCCCAGTTCGTGCGCATCAGCGGCGCCGGCCTGCGGGAGAGCCACCCGCACGACATCGTCATCACCAAGGAAGCGCCGAACTACGCCGTCAGGTAGCCGGCTCGGGCGCCGCCGCCGCGGGCGGCGCCCCGGCCGCCGGCGTCGCCGGACCGGATTCCGCCTCGATCCGCACCAGGGCGATCCAGGCCGCCCCGTCGTCCCCTGCTGCGCCCCGCCGCCGCTCGAAGGCGTCGCGCGCCGCGTCTCTCGTGGCGTACCAGGTCGCCGACTCGCCGCTCTCGTCGCGGGTGAGCACGCCGAAGGGGCGCCGCGGGCCGGCGCCGGTGGCGCTCGCCCCGACCGCTTGCAGGTCGGCCCGCAGCACGCGCTGGTGGTAGAAGACGACCAGCCCGGAGACGACCGCCACGGCCAGCGCCCGGGCCAGATTCGTCGCCACGCTGCCGGTGGCGGTCGTCCCGAGCGCCAGGTCGAGCAGCTGGCGGGCGGCGACGGCGCCGCTGCCCAGCAGGATGAGCACGCCGAGCAGGAGCGAGAGGTAGAGGTAGAGGCGCCGGGCGAGCGACTGGGGCTCGTCCGCCGACCAGCGCCGCGCGCCGGGCCCGGCCACCGGGCCCCAGTGCAGCAGCCACACCGGCAGTCCGACGGCGACCAGGGTGGCGTACAGGCTGACCTGCTCCCGCCACCAGTCCGGGCGGTTGACCGTCCGGCTGGCGTTGGTCGCGGCGTCCGCCAGCGTCCAGAGCAGGCCCCCGGCGCCGGTGGCCAGCAGACCGAGGGCGATCAGACAGACGAGGTAGATGTAGAGCCGGCGCACGCCGGCCTGGGGCGGCAGCTCCGGCTGGGCGATCACCTGCGCCGCCAGCGTCCGGCGGTGGTACTGCCAGGACAGTCCGTAGACGATCAGCACGCTCCCCGGGCCGGCCAGGGCGAGCAGCAGCGGTCCGCCGACTCCGCCCGGCTCGGCCACCCCGAGCAGCCGGGCGAGGGCGAAGTAGAGGATCCGGGCGGCGGCCGTCAGGGCGAAGCCGATGGAGACGCCGAGGGCGAGGAAGAGGTACACCGGGAGCAGGACGGAGCGCCGGTCCTGCCCGACCACGGTGGCGTCCGCCCGCACCGCCCAGCCGCTCCAGTGGCTGAGCCAGAGCGCGAGACCGGTCAGGAGCGAGGCGGTGGCGCCGGCCACCACCGGGGTGCCCCAGCGCACGGCCAGGCCCCCCAGCAGCTCCACCACCGCCTCCCAGGTCTGCCTGAGCGCCCCGGCCGCGCCGGCGAGCAGGAGCAGCAGGCCGCCCAGGGCCAGACCGTAGACGTACCAGCGGCGCAGGCTGGCGGCCGCGCCGCTCTCGCCCACCAGCAGGCGATCGACCACCACCGTCCGGTCGTGGTAGGCCCACAGGGCGGCGGCCACGATCAGCCAGGGCAGGGGGCGGAGCAGGTCGCGCGGCGCGCCGCCGAACTCGGCCAGCAGGATCGACCGCCCGGCCGCTTCGAGCAGGTCGTGCGCCGACCAGGCCCAGCGCAGGGCGAAGGCCAGCAGCACGGCGTAGAGATAGAGCCGGCGCAGCGCGGCCGCCCGCTCCTCGGCGTCCCGGCCGGCGGCGCGCTCGGCCAGGCGCCAGTGCAGCAGCCAGACGGGCAGGCCGACCAGGACGTAGGCGGCGTTCTGGGTGACCGCCGGGCGCAGGCCGGAGACGGCCGACCCGTCCCAGGACGACCGGGTGGTCAGGGCGTCCACCACCACGCCGCCCAGGCCGCTGAGCCCCACCGCCAGCATCACCAGGCTGGCGAAGGCGACGCCGTAGAAATAGAGGCGCCGCACCACGCTCACGGGCGCGGTCTCTCGATCAAGAAGGGGTCGGGCGGCACGGTGATCTTCCAGGCCCCGTTCTCGCGGTCGAGGCGCACGGTGAGGGGGGACGAGCCGCCGCCGTCGAACAACCCGCCCCCGCCGTACGTCCGGCTGAGGCGCACCACCGCCGTGTTGCCGTCTACGGTGACGCTGTCAACGGTGATCCGGGCGTCGCCGGACGGCCGGTAGCTGGTCGCCCGCTGGATGAACTCGTCGCGCGTCGTCCCGGCGCGGGCGGTGCTGGAGAGCAGGTCCCAGACCTGGTCCGGCCGGCCGGCGTCGAGGCCGGCGTAGTAGGCGCGGACGACCCCGTCCGGGGTCGAGAGATCCGGGGCCGCGCTGCGCGCCTGGAGTACGGCCACGCTGCCGACCGCGCCGAGCACCAGCAGCAGCGCCCCGATCACAACCCCCCAGGTGAACCGGTCCACCCGGACACTATACGGCCGCCCCCCGAGCGCGGCGCGCCGTTTCCGCCTCGCGCTGCCCCCGTTGCCTGCGGCGGCGCCGGCCGCCTATACTGCCGCCGGGGTAGGACACGCGTTCTACGGCGCGGCCGCCGGCGCAGTCTCGATTTTCAGCCCACGGCGCCGCCGCGACGGACTCTGCGGGCCGGGCCCCGCGCAGGGGACGTGGCGTCCGCCCTGGGGTTGGTACAGGAGCGATCGTATGCCATTACTCGGGCCGGTGATCAAGGCGGCCAGGGCGCGGGCCCAGGAGATGCGTCGCGTGCTGGGGACGGCGCAGCTGGCGGCCTGGCGCTCGGCGCTGGCCCCCCGCTGGTTCCCCCTGCCCGCCGCCGCCGGCGGCGCCGCCCGCCGCCGGGGCCCGCGGCGCTTCCACGTCGCCGTGGACGGCACAAGCCACACCGTCCAGCTCAGCAACGGCGCCCATTTCATCCTGGCCGCCGCCGCCGCCACCGGCCAGTCGCCCTTCCGGCAGCGAGACCGGGCGGACATGGAGGTGCTGCCGGCTCGCTTCGACGACGCGCAGGCGGCGAGCGCGCGCGACCTGCTGATGCGCTCACTCGAAGCGTTCGTCGCCAGCGAGGCGGCCGGGGCGGTCGTGGAGGAGGGCCTGGCCGGCGAGTCGATCCTGTGGGTCGACGGCTCCCTCTACGCCGACCTCTCGCACATGGCCGGGGCGCCGGGGCAGGTGCGCTGGGGCGGCGGCGTCGAGCGGGCCGGGACCCTCATGCGCACCACCGCCGCCCTGCTGCACCTGGCCGAGCAGAGCGACCTCTGGCTGGTGGGGATCGGCAAGACGCAGCGCGCCGGCTTCCTCACGGACGCGCTCTCCGCCGCCCAGGGGGGGGCCCCGGCGCCGCCGGACGGCCGGGCGGACCTGGGCGAGGACCGCCTCGGCGACGGCGAGCTGCTCGCCGTCGCCCCCGCCGGCTGGAGCTGGCCGCTGATCCTGGACGGCACGCGCTTCCCGCTGCTCTCGACGGCGGCCGCCGCCGCCCTGCGGGACTGCCCGGCCATCGTCTCCTGCTACCTGCGCCCCCACCCGGCCGATCTCCCCCTGCGGGTGGACATCCCGGCCAGCGCCGTCGGCCTGGACGACCGCCTGCTGCCCCTCGATCCGGCGCGGCCCTGGCCGGCCTGGGTGCCGGACCCCGAGGCGGTGCGCCCCGTCGTCGAGGCGGTGCTCGCCTCCTACGGCGGCGTCCGGGCGTACAACGCCCCCCTCTACGCCGTCGACCGCCTGGTGCGCCTCTCCCGGCGCGAGGTGGAGCTACGCATCCTGCCCATCTGCGCTCGGGTCGCCGACCTGCCCCCCGACGCCCTCAGCGTCGACCGCGGGCGGCGCCGCTTCATCTCCTCCTGATTCCCGGCTACCCCGTGCGCCCCGGGGGCCTTTCGCGCTGGCCGGCGCCGCCGGCGGCCCCGAACGCCGGCCAGCGCGGCGCCGTGTCGCCGGCGTGCTGCTCCGGCCAGCGGACGCGCAGGCGCTCGCCCAGGGTCCGGGCCAGCGCCGTCGCCGGAGCGAGCGCCGCCGTCCCGGCCGTCGCCCGCTCCAGCCGGTCGAGCGCGGCCAGGACGGCCTCGCGCCGCGTCCAGTCCCCGACCCAGGGGCCGTTGCGGTCGACGGTGTGGACGGAGATCCAGCTCAGCACGGCCAGCGCCCGGAACGTGGCCATGGCCCCCCAGGCGGCCCCGGCGGCCGCCGCATCGGCGGCCGCCGGAAACGCCGGCGAGAGCAGGGCCAGGTAGCGCCGCCGCATCGCCGCCAGCAGCGGCTCGGGCAGCGGACAGAGCACGGCCCAGGCGGTCAGGTCGTAGAACGCGTGTCGGTACGCGGCGTACTCGAAGTCCAGCAGGCGCACGTCGTCGGGGGCTGCGCCGACGTGGGCGTTCGTCGGCGCCGGGTCGCCGTGGGTCAGGGTGAGGTACGCCCCGGGCGCCGCGTAGACGTCCGCCACCCGCGCGCCCAGCTCGGCCAGGCCCTGGGGCTCGGCGCAGCCTGCGGCCGCCAGCCACTCCCGCGTCCGGTCGAGCCCCTTCACCCAGCGCGCCGCCTCCGCCTCCCGGCCCTCCGGGGTGGCCCCCGGCAGCCGCGCGCAGGCGGCCGCGAACGCTCCCTCCCGACCCGCCGTCGCGACGTGCAGGCGAGCGTACTGCGCCGCGAGGGCGACGCCCGCTCTCGCTGCGGCCGGCGCTGCCCCGTCTCCGGAGGCGCTCAGCCGGCTGTCCAGGGTGCCCGTCGCGCCCAGGTCCTCGAGCACCACCACCCGCGCCGCGGCGTCGCCGCCGACCACCGCGGGCACCAGCGCGGCCGTGTCCGCGCGGTCGCCGAGGAACTCCAGCGTCGCCAGGTCGGTCAGGCCGAGCGGCGAGTCCGGGGCGAGCGCTTTCACGATCACCGTCGGCGGCGCGCCGGCGCCGCCCGGCGCGCCGCCGACCCGGCAGCGCCAGACGGTGCTGCGTCCGCCCCGCCGTATCAGCCGGGCGTCGAGAGCCTGCACCGGGTGGCCGGTGGCCCGTCGCAGCAGGGCCGTCGCCGCCGCCAGCGTCTCAGGCGTCATCGCCGGACTCTACGGCCGCCGGCCGCCGGCCGCCGGCCGCCGGCCGCCGGGCGCGGCGCCGCCCGGGCGCCCGCACACGCCACGCGGTCAGGGTAAGCTGAGGGGCCATGAAGATCACCGACGTCGAAGTCGCCTGGATTCAGCTCCCACTTCCGATCGGGCGCGGGCTCTCCGGTGGCCCGATCACCTCCAGCACGGACCTCGTCTGCCGCATCACCACCTCAGACGGCCTGCGGGGCATCGGCGAAGCCCGGGGGGCGTCGCTGCCCTTGATGGCCGAGATCGTCGATCAGGGCCTGCGCCCCGTGCTGCTCGGCGAGGACGCCGCCGCCACCCAGTACCTGTGGAGCAAGGTGGAGGAGGCCCTGTTCCGGGACGACCGCGCCGCGCGGCCGGCGGCCTGGAACCGCAAGGCCTTGCTGGGCGCGATGGCCGCCGTCGACCTCGCCCTCTGGGACGTCAAGGCCCGCGCCGCCGGGATGTCCGTCTGCCGCGCCCTCGGAGGCACGCCGCACCCGATGCCCGCCTACAGCTCGAGCGGCTTCTACATCGAAGGACAGTCCATCCCCGAGATGGCTGAAGAGACCCTGACCGAGCTCAACGAGCGCGGCTTTCGGGCGACCAAGATCCGCGTCGGCCGGGGGACGCCGGAGGACAGCGAGGCCCGCGTACGGGCGGTGCGCGAGGCGGTCGGTCCGGACGTGCTGATCATGGTCGACGCCAACCAGGCCTGGGACACCGGCGAGGCCATCGCCCACGCCCACGCCATGGAGCCGTACGATCTGACCTGGCTGGAGGAGCCGCTCTCCTCGCCGGGGCGTCCCCACCGGGGAACGCAGGACGTGCGGGACTGGGACGCCGAGACGGGGCGCGTCGCCGGCCACACCGCCATCCCCATCGCCTCGGGCGAGAACCACGTCACGCTCGAGGAGTGTCGTGACCTGGTGGACAAGGGGAAGGTGCGCTACATGCAGTTCGACGCGATCAAGAACGGCGGGCTCACCGAGCTGATCAAGATCGCCGCCTACTGCGAAGCGAACGGGGTGCTGCTCGCCCCCCACCACGTCCCCCACTTCCACGTCCAGATGGCCGCCGCGTTCCCCCACGCCGCCTGGGTCGAATCCTTCGACAACGCCAAGCAGCACGTCGCCTGGCTCGATCTGTTCACCGACTACCCGGAGGTGCGCGACGGGCTCATGGAGTGCCACGACCGGCCGGGGTGGGGGATCGAGCTGAACGAGCCGTTCCTGCGGAAGAAGGGGACCCTCGTCAACTGGCGCTCCTGAGCGGGGAGCCCGCCCCGAAGCGGGCGGTGCGGCCCGCTCAGAACTCGGGCCGCGAGAACCCCGGGCCCTCCGGCAGGACGATGCACCCCTCCTGGAGCTTCCGCCCCTCCGGGAGGTAGCCGCTCTCCATGTAGATGGCGTTCGGCATCGCCGCGAGGAGGTGCAGGTGGGGGCCACCGCCGTGGGAGGCGTAGGCGATGCCGAAGGCGTTCGCGGTCGCCGCGATGTCCAGGCACTCCGTCGCCCCGCCGGCGCGGCGCAGATCGGGCTGCACCACGTCCACCGCCCGGCGCTGGAAGAGGTCGCGGAACTGGCGCAGCCCGAAGTCGTTCTCGCCCGAGGCGACGCGCAGGTCGAGCTTGTCCGCCAGCTCGGCCAGCCCGTCGTGGTCGTCCGCCCGCAGGGGCTCCTCGAACCAGAAGCAGCCCAGCTCCTGGTAGACCCGGCCGCGGGAGAGGGCTTCGGGGAGGGAGAAGACCTGATTGGCGTCCACCATCAGCTTCATCTCCTGGCCGATGATCTCGCGCACCGCGCGGATGCGGGCGACGTCCTCCTCCACCGTGGGCGCGCCCACCTTGACCTTCACGCCTTTGAAGCCCTGCTCGGCGGCGCGCTCGGCGATCGGCTTCAGCTCCTCGACCGAGAAGTTCAGCCAGCCGACCATGGCGTAGGCCGGCATGCGATCGCGCACCGCGCCCAGCAGGCGCCAGACCGGCTGCTTGAGGGCCTGACCGACCAGGTCCCAGAGGGCGATGTCGATGGCCGAGACGCCGATCAGGGAGAGCCCGGTCGAGCCGTGGTAGTCGGTCAGACGCCACAGCTTCTCCTTGATCTTGCGGATCAGGAAGGGGTCCTCTCCGAGCACCTCGGGGGTCAGCTCCTCGCGGATCAGCGCCGCGAGGACGGCGGGGGCGGCGCGGAGCCGGCCGAAGCCGGTCGAGGAGGTGCCGACGACGCGGTCGCTCGTGCCGTCCTGCGCCGTGATCGCCACCCTGACCGTGCCGCCCCCGTCCAGGGTCTGGAGGGCGTCGCGGATCGGCCGCTCCCGGGGCGGAGCGACGTCGTAGGTGACCTCGATGCCGGTGATCTTCACGGTCCGTCTCCTTCCCACATCGCCCGGGCGGCCCGGTCGGCCTCCCCGGCCCGGGCGGCCCGCCTGGCGTTCAGCGGACAAGGATACTCCCCGGGGCCGCCGGCCCGTAGAATCGGGGCGTGGTCAGCGACGCCGGACAGTCCCTGCTCGTCGGCCGGCTGAGTCCGGACCGCGAGCTGGCCCGCCAGGCCGCCTTCGCCCTGTTCGTTCGCGCCTACGCCGAGGCGGCCGGGCTGCTGCCCCCCCGACTCGGGCCGGAGCCGCAGGTGGAGCGCCTCCCGGAGCTCATCGGCGAGGTGGCCGACGTCAACCCCCACGTCGTCGCCGCTTTCGCGGGGAGCGCGCGGCGGGAGGCCCTGGCCGGCCTCGACGCGGCGGCGGTGCAGGAGCTGACCGGCTGGCTGCGGGCCCAGCGCGTGCACGAGGAGGAGCCCCAGGTGGCCTACGAGCTGGGGCTGCTCGCCCTCTCCGCCGAGCTGCCGGCGATCCTCGTCCGCGGTCTGCGGCAGGCGGACGTGTCGGCGGACACCCGGGTGGCCGAGCTGCCGGACGGCTCAGGGTACGCCACCGTCTTCCTGGCCACCCTGCACCCCGGGTGGCGGGCCGCCGCCAACGCCCGGCTGTTCGTCTCCCGGCCGGACGCCGAGCAGCTGGCCGGCTGGGCGATGCTGCTCCTCTCCGGGACGCTGCCGGCGCCGGCGGGGAGCATCGTCCGCGTCCCCCAGGACGCTCCGCTGCCCCTCACCGCCGAGCGCTTCGACCTGGCCCTGATCTACCACCCGGCGCCGGGCCTGGACAGCCCGGACGCCGTCCGCCGCGCCGTGGCCGCGACGGACTACGTCCTGGTGTGAGACCGCCCCTCCTGGTGTAAGCTGGAAGCGATGATCGAGACCCGGGCACCGGCGGCGGCGGCGACAGCAGCGGCGGCGGGCACGCCGGTCACGGCGCCGCAGCCGCCGCCCGAAGCGGAGCAGCCGGCGCCGCCCGCCCGCCCGGTGATCTCCGTCGTCGCCCCGGCCTGGAACGAGGCCGTCACCCTCCCCCTGTTCGTCGACGAGACGCGGGCGGTGCTGGACGGACTCGGCGAGCCGTGGGAGATCGTGCTCGTGGACGACGGCTCGGCGGACGGCACGCGGGCGGTGCTGCGCGAGCTGCACGCCGCCGACGCGCGGGTGAAGTCCGTCTCCTTCTCGCGCAACTTCGGGCACCAGGTGGCCATCACCGCCGGGCTGGACTTCGCCCGGGGCGACGCCGTGGTGGTGATCGACTCGGACCTGCAGGACCCGCCGGAGCTGATCCCGGCCCTGGTGGCCCGCTGGCGGGAGGGCTACCAGGTGGTCTACGCCCTGCGCACCGCCCGGGAGGGGGAGACCTGGTTCAAGCTGGCCACGGCCAGCCTCTTCTACCGCCTCATCCGGCGCATCGCCAACGTGGACATCCCCGTCGACACGGGGGACTTCCGGCTGCTCGACCGGCGCGCCGCCGACGCCCTGCGGGGGATGCGCGAGCAGCACCGCTACGTGCGCGGGCTGGCGGCCTGGATCGGCTTCCGCAGCGCCGCCGTGCCCTACCAGCGCCGGGCGCGCCACGCCGGGGAGACCAAGTACCCGCTGCGCCGGATGCTCAAGTTCGCCCTGGACGGGATCACCAACTTCTCCTACCTGCCCCTGCAGCTGGCCACCTACGCCGGCTTCTTCGTCGCCGGGCTCAGCCTGGCCGGGATCCTGCTGGCCATCGTGCTGCGGCTGACCCTGGGCCACGCCCTCACCGGGCAGGCCACCACCCTGGTCAGCGTCCTCTTCCTGGGTGGCATCCAGCTCATCTTCCTGGGCATCATCGGGGAGTACCTGGGGCGCATCTACGACGAGGTCAAGGGCCGGCCCCTCTACGTCGTCGACCAGACCCTGGGCCTCGACCGCAGGAAGACCACCCAGACCGATGGACATCCTCGACCTCACCGCGGCGCTGATCCGGCACCCGACGCCTAATCCTCCGGGCGAGGAGCGTCCGCTCGCCGAGTTCCTGGCGCAGACCCTGACCCGCCTCGGGCTCGAGGCGGAGGTGCTCCCCGTCCTGGGGGGGACGGCGGGGCAGGCCAACGTCTTCGCCCGCCTCCCCGGGGCCCGCCCGGAAGCGGTGCGCCCCCTGGTCTTCTGCGGGCACATGGACACCGTCCCGCCGGGCGACGGGGCCTGGACGCGCCCGCCCTACGAGGCGGCGGTCGAGGACGGGCGGCTCTACGGCCTCGGCGCCTCGGACATGAAGGGGGCGGTGGCGGCGATGGTCGCCGCCGCCGCCGGCCTGGCGGCCGAGCGGGCCGCCGGCCGGCCGCTGCGCGGCGACCTCCTGCTGGCGCTCACCTCGAACGAGGAGACGCGCTCGCTGGGGGCGCAGTCCTTCGCCGCCTCCGGCAAGCTGGACGGCGCCGCCGGACTGGTCATCGGCGAGCCGACGGAGAACCGGGTGGGCATCTCCGAGAAGGGCGGCCTCTGGCTGGAGATCGTGCTCAACGGGCGCACGTCGCACGGCTCGCTGCCCCACCTGGGGGCCAACGCCGTCGCCGGCCTGGCCGAGGCCCTGCACCGGCTCGACCTGCCCGACGCCGCGGACGCCACCGCCGGACCGCTGCGCCTGGCCATGGACGCGCCAGACGACCCCCTGCTCGGCCGCCCCACCCTGACCGCGACGCGCATCGCCGGCGGCGTCGCCAACAACGTCGTCCCGGATCGCGCCGCGGCCATCCTGGACGTGCGCACCCTGCCCGGTCAGTCCCACGCGGCCATCCGCGCCGGGATCGCCTCCGTGGTGACGGAGGTCGCCGGCCGGCGCGACCTGCGCCCGGAGTTCGTCGACCACGGCGAGCGCCTGGCCCTGGCGATGCCGGACGACCACCCGCTCGTCCTGGCCTGCGCCGCCGCCGTGGCGGCGACCCTGGGGCGCCGGCCGGACCTCTGCGGCCTGACCGGGGCGACCGACGCGACGGAGATCGTCCCCGCGCTCGGTCTGCCGTTCGTGATCTGCGGGCCGGGGGCGATGGCCCAGGCCCACCAGCCGGACGAGTTCGTCGCCGTCGAGCCCCTGCGGGCGGCGGTGACGATCTACGAGCGCCTGGCCCGGGCCCTGCTCGGCTGACGCCCCGCCCCCGGGGCGAGAGGCAGCGGGCGCGGGGGGACGGGGTCCCCCGCCCCCCCGCCGCTCACTTGAGC
>DATLLM010000633.1:0-4387 GCA_035537855.1 Chloroflexota bacterium
GCGGGGGGGCGGTCGAGCCAGCTCAGCGGGGACTGCCGGAAGGCGGCCGGGACGGGCAGGGCGTGAATCGCCGCCTGGGTGCGCCCGAACGCGACGCCGAGGGCCAGGGCCCGCCACGGCCGGGCGGCGAGCTCGTCCGCCAGGGGGCGCCCGGGGCACCAGGTGATCAGCACCGCCGGCCGGTCGCGCCAGACGCCGCTGCGCAGCACGCGGGGGACGGCGATGCCGGCCGCGGCCGCCGCCGTCAGGGCGGCCGACTCGAGCCCGCAGACGGCCGCCTGCTCGGGGCGGAAGACGCGCAGGGCGGCGGCGCCGGCGGGACGCTCGACGCGCCAGATGGCGGTGTCGAACCCGCCGCGCACCGGCGTGACCGCGGCGGCGTCCCGCACGCCGAGGGTCTCAAGCACGGCCAGCGGATCGAGTGGCTCCGACACGCCGACTATCCTTGCGCGGATTATTGAAGAAGTCAACCCGCGGATTGAGATTCGTCACGCGTTTCCGCCTCTAGCGTGAACGACGGCCGATGCCGCCCCATGCGGCGGGTGGGCCGGAGCGGACTGTCGGAGGCCTGTGCAAATGTGCAGTCGTCGGGTATGCTGAGGGAGACGGCCGCGGGCGGCGGCCGGGAAAGGACGTGACTTGATGTGCGGCCGCTTCACCCTCACGACCGACCCGGGGGTAGTCGGCCGGCGCTTCGGTGCGCCGCCGGCGCAGGGCGGGGCATCGACGCCCCGGGGCGCCCCGCGCTACAACATCGCCCCCACCCAGACCGTGGTGACGGTCACCGAAGGCGGCGCCCGCCAGCTGGAGGAGATGCGCTGGGGGCTGGTGCCGCGCTGGGCGAAGGACCCCAAGATGGGGGCGAAGATGATCAACGCCCGGGCGGAGACCCTGGCGGAGAAGCCGGCCTTCCGGGACGCCCTGCGCCGGCGGCGGGCGATCATCCCCGCCGACGGCTTCTACGAGTGGGCGGCCGGCGCCCCGGGGAGCCGCAGCAAGCAGCCGATGCACGTGCGCTTGAAGTCCGGCGAGCCGTTCGGCTTCGCCGGCCTGTGGGACGAGTGGAAGCCGCCCGAGGGCGGGGCGCCGTTGCGGACCTGCACGATCATCACCACCGAGCCGAACGAGCTGATGGCCACCTTCCACCACCGCATGCCGGTGATCCTGGCCCCCGACGCGGAGGCGATGTGGCTCGACCCGGAGATCACCGATCCGGGGATGCTGCTCTCGCTCCTGGTGCCCTACCCGGCCGAGGTGATGGAGGCCTTCCCGGTCGGTCAGGGGGTGAACGCCGTGGCGAACGATTCGCCGCAGCTGGTGCTGCCGCTCGACCTGCCGGGGCCCGCCTGAGTCCGCCACCCGGGCCCCGGGCCGCGCCCGGCCCGCGCCCGGCCCGCGGGCCGCACCTGCTAGACTTCCGGCAGTCGCAACGCGCGAAGGGGAGTACCCCACCTTCGGCGCCATCGTCAATCCGGCCGTCCCTCGGGCGGCCCGGTGGCGCCGGCCGGAGCACCCACGCCCGGCCGGGGGAGACCTTCGACGCGCCGTCCGCAGCGCGGCGTCGGGACCAGCTCGCTGGTTCCGGCACCGCCGGCGAGATGGGCGTCGGAGGAGCAAATCGTGGGTCAGCCGTGGCTGTTTGTCGTCTTCACCGTGTTCGTGCTGGGCATGCTGGCGATCGACCTCGGGGTCTTCCATCGCCGGGCCCACGCCGTCTCGCTCAAAGAGGCGGCCATCTGGAGCGTGGTCTGGATCTCCCTGGCCATGGTCTTCGGCGCCGGGGTCACGGCCGTCATGGGGCCGCAGGCGGGGTTGGAGTTCTTCACCGGGTACCTGATCGAGAAGGCCCTCTCGGTCGACAACATCTTCGTCTTCGTGCTCATCTTCTCGTACTTCGCCGTCCCCGCGCAGTACCAGCACCGCGTCCTCTTCTGGGGCGTGCTCGGCGCGCTGGTGATGCGGGCGGCGATGATCCTGGCCGGCGCCTACCTGATCGAGCAGTTCCACTGGATCATCTACGTCTTCGGCGCCTTCCTGGTGGTGACCGGGGTGCGGATGGCGACGCAGTCCGAGCACGCCATCGAGCCCGAATCCAACCCGGTGGTGCGGTTGGTGCGGCGCCTCTTCCCGGTCAGCGGCGAGTACGACGGGCAGCGCTTCTTCAGCCGCAAAGCGCTGACCCCGGGCGGGGTCGTGCGCCTGGTGGCGACCCCCCTGTTCCTGGTGCTGGTGCTCGTGGAGACGACCGACCTGGTCTTCGCCGTCGACTCCATCCCGGCCATCTTCGCGGTGACGCAGGACCCGTTCCTGGTCTACACCTCGAACGTCTTCGCCATCCTGGGCCTGCGCTCGCTCTACTTCCTGCTGGCCGGGGTGATCCACAAGTTCCACTTCCTCAAGCTGGGGCTCTCGGTGGTGCTGGTCTTCGTCGGGGCGAAGATGCTCCTGGTCGACGTCTACAAGGTGCCCATCGGCCTGTCCCTCGGCGTGATCGCCCTCGTGCTCGCCGTCTCCGTCGGGGCGTCCTTGCTCTTCCCCAAGGAGGCCGCAGCGCACGACCCGGTGGAGCACGATCCGCTGCGGGCGCAGCCGGAGCGGCGGGACGAGGTGGTGGCGGCGTCGACGCCGGAGCCGGTGGCCGGCGAGCGCGATACACTCGTACGGTAGCCTGCAAGAAGAGACGGCACCGTCGATGACGCACGAGTCCATCGCCGCCGGGGACGGCGAGCCTCCCAGTCCCCGTCCGGGCGCCCGCCCGGAGTCTGCGCCACGGTCTGCGCCCCGGCCGCGCCCGTTGCTGTGGCCGGGGGCGCCGGCCGCCGCCGGCCGGCGGCGGCCGGCACCCGGGGGTCGACTCCGTGGCGACTGAGGTCCTGCTGCTGCTGGCCCTGATCCTGGTCAACGGCGTCTTCTCGGGCTCCGAGATGGCGGTGGCCTCGTCCCGCAAGGCCCGGTTGCAGGAGCGGGCCGACCGCGGGGACGCCGGCGCCCGGGCGGCGCTCGAGCTGAGCGAGAACCCCAACCGCTTCCTGTCCACGGTGCAGATCGGGATCACCCTGGTGGGCGTCCTGACCGGTGCCTTCGGCGGGGCGACCCTGGCCGCGTCGCTCTCCCGGCTGCTGGCGGGCGTCCCCGCCCTGGCCCCCTACAGCGATCCGCTCGGCTTCGGGCTGGTGGTGGCGGCGGTGACCTACCTCTCGCTCATCCTGGGCGAGCTGGTGCCCAAGCGCCTGGCCCTGAACAGCCCGGAGCGGACGGCCGCCGGCGTCGCCCGGCCGATGCTGGCCCTGTCCCGGCTGGCCGGCCCCGTGGTGGCCGTGCTCGGCGCCTCGACCGACGCGGTGCTGCGCCTGCTCGGCGCGCAGCGCAGCGACGACGCCCAGGTGACCGAGGAAGAGATCAAGGTGATGATCGGGCAGGGGGCCGAGGCGGGCGTCTTCGAGCCGGGGGAGCCGGACCTGGTGGAGGGCGTGCTCTCCCTGTCCGACCGCCAGGTGGGCGAGCTGATGACGCCCCGCACCCGCCTGGTGGCGCTCGACCTGGACGACCCCGTCGAGGTGAACGTGCGCAAGATGGCGGAGAGCCCGCACGCCAACTTCCCGGTGTACCGGGGCAGCATCGACTCCCTGATCGGACTGGTCTCGGTCAAGGACGTCTGGGCCGCCGCGAGCCGGGGCGGCGCCGGCGGCGCCGCCGCCCGGTCGCCCGATCTGGAGGGCCTCGCCCGGCCGCCGCTCTACGTCCCGGAGAGCCTGCGCGCCCTGCGCCTGCTCGAGCGCTTCAAGCACCGCCCCCCCGGCACCGGCCCGGGCGGGGCCCAGGCCGAGCTGGCGGTGGTGATCGGCGAGCACGGCGGCACGGAAGGCCTGATCACCCTGACCGACCTGATGGAGGCGATCGTCGGCGACCTGCCCGGCGCGGGCGCGGCCGCGCCGGAAGGGGCCGTCCGGCGCGAAGACGGCTCCTGGCTGGTGGACGGCGGCCTGGACGCGGACGAGCTGCGCGAGCGCCTCGGCCTGGAGACGGTGCCCGACCCCAGCCGGGAGGAGTACCACACCGTCGGGGGCTTCGTGATGCAGCGGCTGGGCTCGGTGCCGGCGCCCGGCGACCGCTTCGAGTGGGAGGGGCACCGCTTCGAGGTGATGGATATGGACGGGCACCGGGTGGACAAGGTGCTGGTCACCCCCCTCGCGACCGGGCCGGACGGCGGCGCGCCGCCGGCGCCCGCTCCCAGCCAGAGCGCCTGAGCGCCTGAGCGCCAGCGCGCCAGCGCGCCACGGCCGGCACTTGCTCGCAGCGCCCGCTGGCGCCCATACTCCCCCGGCGCGCCAGGCTAGCTCGCTAGTGGCCTGGCGGCCGGGACGTGGCCCGAAGACGCGGTGGGGAG
>DATLLM010000634.1:0-3380 GCA_035537855.1 Chloroflexota bacterium
ATGCTGCACGCTGGTGCTGGACCGGTGCCGGCAGCGGCGGCGGCGGCGGTGGCGGGGGCAGGAGTGGCGGCGGTGTCGGCGGGGCCACGCTGAGGGCCACAACCGTAGGAGGACCTGAGCCATGGACGCGGGCACGGCTGCGGCAGCGGTCACGCGGCGGCGGACGCTGGCGGTACTGGGCCTGGCCGGAGGGGCGACGGCGCTGGCCCTGGCCGGGTGCGGTCAGGGCGCCGGGAGCGCCGGCGGCGCGCCCCCCGGCGGGGGGTCGGGCGGCGACCAGAAGGCCCCGCTGACCATCGGCGCGGCCGTGTCCACCACCGGCAGCAACGGGAACATCGGCAAGTACCAGGTGGAGGCCTACCAGCTCTGGGAGGAGCAGGTCAACGCCCGGGGCGGCCTGCTCGGCCGGCCGGTGAAGATGGCCATCCTGGACGACGCCTCAGACCCCACCACCGGGCAGAAGCTCTACGAGAAGCTGATCAGCGAGGACAAGGTCGACCTCGTGCTCGGCCCCTACGCCTCGTCGGTGACCATGGCCGCGTCCACCACCACCGAGAAGTACAAGTACCCCATGCTCGCCGCCGGGGCCTCCGCTTCGGACATCTGGAAGCGCGGCTTCCGCTACGTCTTCGGCGTCTACTCCGTCGCCGAGACGTACTTCAACGGCGTGATCGAGCTGGCCGTCAAGCAGGGCCTGAAGACGATGGCCATCCTGCACGAGGACACCGTCTTCCCCGCCGCCACCGCGAGCGGCACGGCGGCGCAGGCCAAGGCCAAGGGGATCCAGGTGGTGCTCCAGGAGCGCTACCCCACCAAGGTGACCGACGTCTCCAGCCTGCTGACCAAGGTCAAGGACCTCAACCCGGACATCCTGGTCGGCGGCTCGTACGAGCCGGACTCGATGCTGATCACCCGGCAGGCCAAGGAGCTGGACGTCAACCCGCGGATGATGGCCTTCTCCGTCGGGGCGGCGACCCCGAACTACGGCCAGGCCCTCGGCGCCGACGCCGACTACGTCTTCGGGCCCTCCATGTGGGAGCCCTCCCTGAGCACCCCGGGGAACAAGGAGTTCCTGGACAGCTACCAGAAGAAGTGGGGCCGGGAGCCGGACTACCACGCCGCCACCGGCTTCGCCGGGGGGCAGATTCTGGAGGCGGCCGCCAAGAAGGCCGGCGTCCTCGACCGGGACAAGCTGCGCGACGCCCTCGTCTCCCTGGACACCACCACCATCCTCCCCGGCAAGTACAAGGTGGACGAGACCGGGACGCAGACCGGGCACATCCCGGTGCTGATCCAGTGGCAGGGGAAAGAGAAGCCCGTCGTCTGGCCGGACCAGTTCAAGACGGGGAGCCCCAGGCTGCCCGTGCCGGCCTGGAAGTCGCGCTGAGCGCGCGGGCGCGGGCGCGGCACGGGGCACGGGGCACGAGGCGCCGGGGAGGCACCGCCATGGGAAGCGCGCCCTGATTCTCGTCCAGGTGGCGATCAGCGGCCTCCTGCTGGGGGGCGTCTACGCCCTCCTCGCCGGCGGCCTGAACCTGATCTTCGGCGTCATGCGGGTGATCAACCTGGCCCACGGCGAGCTGCTGATGCTCGGCGCCTACACCACCTTCTGGCTCTTCGCCCGCACCGGCATGAACCCGGTGCTCTCCCTGCTGCTCAGCATCCCCCTGCTGTTCCTGCTCGGCGCCCTGGTGCAGCGCCTGCTGGTCGGCCGGGTGGTGCGCCGCCCCCTGCTGATCTCCTTGCTGATGACCTTCGGGCTGTCCCTCTTCCTCACCGGGCTGGCCCAGCAGCTCTGGACGAACGACTACCGCTCGGTGCCCTACCTCAGCGGCTCCATCGGCGTCGCCGGCCTGGCCGTCTCCCGCCCCCGCCTGGTGGCCTTCGCCGTCGCCCTCGTCCTCTCGGCGGCGACCTACGCGTTCCTGCGCTGGGGACGCTGGGGCCGGGCCCTGCGGGCCACCGCCCAGAATCCCGACGCCGCGCTGGCCTGCGGGGTGAACGTGGACCGGGCCCGCCTGCTCGCCTTCGCCCTCGGCGCCGCCCTCGCCGGGGCGGCCGGGACGCTGGCCGCGTTCATGTACACCGTCTTCCCCGAGATGGGCCACACCTTCATGCTCAAAGCCTTCGCCGTCATCGTCCTGGGCGGGATGGGGAGCTTCGCCGGCGCCTTCCTCGCCGCCCTGCTGCTCGGACTGGTCGAGGCCTACGCCGCGTTCTGGACGACGACCCAGATCGCCGAGGCCATCATCTACCTGCTCCTCGTCCTGGCCCTCCTGCTGCGCCCCAACGGCCTGTTCGGGCTCAGGGAATCCTGAGCCGGACGGGGCCGGCGGCGGTGGACGATTCGCGGCGGAGGGCGAAGGGCGGACGGGCCGGCGGCGGTGGACGATTCGCGCCGGAGGCCGCACTGACGTGACCCCCGTCCACCCGGCCAGGCTCACTCCCTGGTGGAGCCGGCGGGCGGTGCTCGCCCCGGCCGGCGCCGGCGCGGTCGCCGCGCTCGTGGCCCTGCCCCTGCTCGGCGCCTCCGGCTACCTCATCACCGTGCTGCTGCTGACGTTCCTGTACGCCTCCCTCGCCTCGTCCTGGAACCTGATCTCCGGCTACACCGGCTACGTCTCGTTCGGCCACGCCGCGTTCTACGGCGTCGGCGCCTACACCGCCGCCATCCTGCTGTCCAGGCGCCTCACCCCCTGGCCGGTGGCCTGCCTCCTGGCCGGCGTCGGCGCCGCCCTGCTGGCGCTCCTGCTCGGCTACCCCGCCTTGCGCCTGCGCGGCCCCTACTTCGCCGTCGCCACCCTCGGGCTGGCCGAGGTGGTGCGCGTCGCCGTCACCGTCGCCGAGCCCCTCACCGGAGGCGGGAAGGGGCTCACCCTGCCGCCGACCCTCAACCTCGTCCCGGCCTACTACGCCGCCGGGCTGCTGGCCGCGCTCACCGTGGGGACGACGGCGCTGGTCGCCACGGCCCCCGTTGGACTGCGCCTCCTGGCCATCCGGGAGGACGAGACCGCCGCCGAGGTCTGCGGCGTCGGCACCACCCGCCTCAAGCTGGGGGCGTTCTGCGCCAGCGCCTTCTTCGCCGGGGTGGCCGGCGGGCTCTACGCCTGGTACGCCGGCTACATCGACCCGGTCACCGTCTTCGCCAGCGGGATCACCGTGCGGGCCATCGCCATGACCATGTTCGGCGGGCAGGGCACCGTCTGGGGCCCGGTGATCGGCGCGGTCGTTCTGACCGGCGCCGGCGAGGCCCTCTGGACGCGCTTCCCCTTCCTGCACACCGCCCTCTTCGGCGTCCTGATCGTGGTCATCCTGCTCGTCTTCCCCGGCGGGGTGATCGCCGTCCTCCAGGAGCGGGGCTGGCTGCCCCGCTCCTGGAG
>DATLLM010000635.1:0-5166 GCA_035537855.1 Chloroflexota bacterium
CCGCCCGCACGATCTCCGCCACCTCCCAGGGGAGCGTGCCCCCGTTGGTGTCGCAGAGCACCAGCCCCTCGGCGCCGGCGGCCCGCGCCGCCCGCAGGGTGGCCAGGGCGTAGTCGCGGTCCTCCTTCCAGGCGTCGAAGAAATGCTCGGCGTCGTGGAAGACGCGGCGCCCGTGGCCGTGCAGGAAGGCGACCGACTCGCCGATCATGGCCAGGTTCTCCTCGGGGGCGACGGCGAGCACCTCCCGCACCTGGAAGCGGCTGCTCTTGCAGACGATGGTCACGGCGGCCGTGCCGGCGTCCAGCAAGGCCTTGAGGTTGGGGTCGTCCGCGGCCCGATTCCCCTTGTAGCGGGTGGCGCCGAAGGCCACCACCGTCGCCCCCTGCCAGGTCATCGCCCGGGCCCGGGCGAAGAACTCCTGGTCGCGGGGGTTGGAGCCGGGGTAGCCCCCCTCGACGTACTGGACGCCGAGGGCGTCCAGCCGGCGGGCCACTTTCAGCTTGTCTTCGAGGGAGAAGGAGAGCCCCTCCCGTTGCACCCCATCGCGCAGGGTGGTGTCGTACAGCTCAACCGGTGCGGTCATCGTTTCGGGTCGCTCCTGGCGGAGTGGCCGCCCGCAGACCGGCTGCCGTTCGGGCGGCGCGGGCGGCGGGCGGCGGGTGGTCGACTTCTGGGCGTGCTGTGCGCGCGCAGCCGCCGGCGACGCGACCCGATCCGGTGCCCCCGATTCAGGCCGCGGCCGGCGCCGTAATTCGCACCCGGCCGGCGCGCTCGGCGATCAGGGCGCCCAGCTCCGTGGTGGTCACCACCCGCTCCCCGGGCCCGGCCGCGGCGGGGCCGGAGGCGATGTCCGCGGTGCGGTAGCCCTCGTCCAGCACGGTCTGCACGGCCGCCTCGACCGCCAGGGCGGCCGGCTCCTGGCCGAACGAGTAGCGCAGCATCAGGGCGAGCGAGAGCACGGCGGCGATGGGGTTGGCCTTGCCGCTGCCGACCACCTCCGGGGTGTACAGGGCGGTGCCGTGGATCGGCTCGTACAGCCCGCGCACGCCCCCGCCCCGGTTCCGGGTCTCCCCCAGGCTGGCCGACGGCAGCATGCCCATCGAGCCGGCGAGCACGGCGGCCTCGTCGGTCAGGATGTCCCCGAACATGTTCTCGGTGACCATCACGTCGAAGGTCGCCGGGCGGCGCATCAGGTACATCGCCGCCGAGTCCACCAGGATGTGCTCCAGCTCCACGTCCGGGTAGTCGCGCCCCACCCGGGTGGCGATCTCCCGCCAGAAGCGCCCGGTGGTGAGCACGTTGGCCTTGTCCACCGAGGTCAGGCGCTTGCGCCGGCCCCGGGCCAGCTCGAAGCCGGTGCGCAGCACGCGCTCGATCTCCGCCTCGGTGTAGGCGAGGGTGTCGACCGCCCGCCAGCCGCGGCTGGTCTCCCAGCGCCGGCTGGGCTTGCCGAAGTACAGCCCCCCGGTCAGCTCTCGGACGACGATCATGTCCGTCCCGCGCACGACGTCCTCCTTGAGGACGGACTGGTGCAGCAGGGCGGGGAACAGCTTCACCGGGCGCAGGTTGGCGTACAGGCCGAGCCCCTTGCGCAGGGCCAGGATGCCCCCCTCGGGGCGCACGGCCGCCCGCGGGTCGTCCCACTTGGGGCCGCCGACGGCGCCGAAGTAGACGGCGTCCGCCCGCTTGGAGAGGGCCAGCGTCTCCGGGGGCAGGGGGTCGCCCGTGGCGTCGATCGCCGCCCCGCCGACGAGCGCCGTCTCGGTGCGGTAGCGCCAGTCGAAGCGCGCGGCGACGCTGCGCAGCACGACCAGGCCCTGCTCGACCACTTCCGGGCCGATCCCGTCCCCGGGCAGGACGGCGATCAGGGGGGGGGCCTGCTCCGCGCGCCCCGAACGGCCAGTCATCTCACTCATCTGCGTCTCTGACACTACCACCTACACCTACACCCACAGAATCAGCGCGTTGCGCTTTCGGCCACCGGCAGCAGGGGCGAACGCCCCTGCTCGAACGCGGCGATGTCCGCGTCGTGCTGCATGGTCAGGCCGATGCCGTCCAGACCGCGCAGCAGGCAGTCCCGGCGGAAGGGGTCGACCTCGAAGCGGGCCAGCTCGCCCTCCTCGTCCTCCACCGTCTGCTTCTCCAGATCGACGGTCAGCGAGTAGCCGGGGCGCTCCTTGGCCCGGGAGAGGATCTCGTTCACCGTCGCCTCGGGCAGGACGACGGGCAGGACGCCGTTCTGGTAGCAGTTGTTGTTGAAGATGTCCGCGTACGACGGAGCGATGATCGCCCGGAAGCCGTAGTCCTGGAGGGCCCAGGGGGCGTGCTCGCGGGAGGAGCCGCAGCCGAAGTTGCGCCCGGCGACGAGCACGCTCGCCCCCTCGTAGCCGGGGCGATTCAGCTCGAACTCCGGATTCGGCGTGCCGTCGTCGTTGAAGCGCCAGTCGAAGAAGAGGTACTGCCCGAAGCCGCTGCGCTCGATGCGCTTCAGGAACTGCTTGGGGATGATCTGGTCGGTGTCGACGTTGACCCGGTCGAGCGGGGCGACCGTCCCGGTGTGGCGCACGAACGCGTCCATGCTAGACCTCCTCGATCCCCTGCCAGGTGCGGACGTCGACGAAGTGTCCCTCGATGGCGGCGGCGGCGGCCATCTGGGGGCTGACCAGGTGGGTGCGTCCGCCCTTGCCCTGGCGCCCCTCGAAGTTGCGGTTGGAGGTGGACGCGCAGCGCTCGCCCGGCTGCAGGATGTCCGGGTTCATCCCCAGGCACATCGAGCAGCCGGCCATCCGCCAGTCGAAGCCGGCGGCGGTGAAGATCCTGTCCAGCCCCTCCCGCTCGGCCTGCGCCTTGACCCGCATCGACCCCGGGACGACCATGGCGTAGACGTTGGGGTTGACCCGCTTGCCCCGCACCACGGCGGCGGCGGCGCGCAGGTCCTCGATGCGCCCGTTGGTGCAGGAGCCGAGGAAGACGCGGTCGATGGGGATGTCCTCGATCGCCGTGCCGGCGGCCAGGCCCATGTACTCCAGGGCCCGCTCGGTCGCCCGGCGGTCCGCCTCCTCGGCGTAGGCCGCCGGATCGGGCACCCGGCCGGTGACCGGGACGACCATCCCCGGGTTCGTGCCCCAGGTGACGAAGGGGGCCAGCTCGGCGGCGGCGAAGACCTCCGTGCGGTCGTAGCTCGCCCCGGGGTCGGTCGGCAGGCGGCGCCAGCTCTCCACCGCCCGCTCGAAGGCCTTGCCCTGGGGTGCGTGGGGCCGCCCTTCGAGGTAGGCGAAGGTGGTGTCGTCCGGGGCGACCATCCCCGCCCGGGCGCCGCCCTCGATGGTCATGTTGCAGACCGTCATCCGGCCCTCCATGGAGAGGGCGCGGATGGCCTCGCCGGTGTACTCGATGACGTACCCGGTGCCCCCGGCGGTGCCGATGCGGCCGATGATCCCGAGCACGACGTCCTTCGCCGTCACCCCGGGAGCGAGGCGCCCGTCCACCCGCACCTCCATCGTCCGGGGGCGGGCCTGCTGCAGGCACTGGGTGGCGAGCACGTGCTCCACCTCGGAGGTGCCGATGCCGAACGCCAGGGCGCCGAGGGCGCCGTGGGTCGAGGTGTGGCTGTCCCCGCAGACGATGGTCATCCCCGGCTGGGTCAGCCCTAGCTCGGGGCCGATGACGTGGACGATGCCCTGCTTGTCGCTGTCCAGGTCGTAGAGGGTGATCCCGAACTCGCGGCAGTTCTCGGCCAGGGTCTCCATCTGCTGCTTGGCGATCTCGTCCGTCACCGGGCGGCTGCGCTCCCAGGTGGGGACGTTGTGGTCCATGGTGGCCACGGTCAGGTCCGGGCGGCGCACGCCCCGCCCGGCCAGGCGCAGGGCCTCGAAGGCCTGCGGCGAGGTCACCTCGTGGACGAGGTGCAGATCGATATAGAGGAGCGCCGGCTCGCCCGCGGCCTGCCGCACCACGTGGGCGTCCCAGATCTTCTCGAACAGCGTCTGCGGCGCCGCTGCGCCGCGCTCCTGCGGGGTGGTCATCATCACTCTCTCACTCGGGGGGTGCCCGGCGGGGCCCGGAGGCCGGGCGATCAGACGACGGCCGGCTCCGGCGCGACCGCGCCGCGGGCGGGATCGGTCAGCACGGCGGCGCGGTGGGGGTGGCCCGCCTCGCGGTCGCGGCGGGCGGCGACGACCTTGTTCAGGGCGTTGAGGTAGGCCCGGGCGGCGGCGACCACGATGTCCGTGCTCGCCCCCCGGCCGATGAACGTCCCTTCGTCCGACTCCACCTTCACGGAGACCTCGCCCATGGCGTCGATCCCGGCGCTGACGGACTGCACGGAGAACTCGGACAGCCGGTTGGGGATGTCCACCAGGTGGGTGATGGCCTGGTAGACGGCGTCCACCGGCCCGTCCCCGGTGGCGGCGCCCTGCCGCGTCTCGCCCTCGGCGATGCCCAGCCGGACCGTCGCCGTCGGCACCGCCGGATCGCCGCAGGTGACCAGGAGGTGCTCCAGGCGGAAGGTCTCCTCCACGGTCAGCACCTGGTCGGCGACGACCGCCTCGACGTCCCCGTCGGTGACGTCCTTCTTCTTGTCCGCCAGCTCCTTGAAGGCGCCGAAGGCGCGCATGAACTCGTCGTCGTCCAGCTCGTAGCCCAGCTGCTTCAGGCGGTCGCGGAAGGCGTTGCGCCCGGAGTGCTTGGAGATCACGATGCGGCTGTCCGTGCGCCCGATGCTCTCCGGGGTCATGATCTCGTAGGTGGTGCGCTCCTTGAGCATCCCGTCCTGGTGCAGGCCGGAGGCGTGGGAGAAGGCGTTGCCGCCGACCACCGCCTTGTTCGGCTGCACCGGGAAGCCCATGTACTGGGAGACCAGGCGGGAGGTGCGCCAGATCTGCTCGGTGCGCACGCCGGTCTCGGCCCCGAAGTAGTCCGCCCGCGTCTTGAGGGTCATCACGATCTCTTCGAGCGAGGCGTTGCCCGCCCGCTCGCCGACCCCGTTGACGGTGCACTCGATCCACTCCGCCCCGGACTTGACCGCGGCGAGGGACAGGGCGGTGGCCATCCCCAGGTCGTTGTGGCAGTGCACCGAGACGGCCGCCTTGTGGATGTTGGGCACGTGCTCGGTGACGTAGCGCACCAGGTCGCCGAACTCCGCCGGCTGCATGTAGCCCAGGGTGT
>DATLLM010000636.1:0-3468 GCA_035537855.1 Chloroflexota bacterium
GTGCGGGGCATCCGGAGGGCCGGGGGGGAGGCCTTCTTCGTCCCCGTCGACGTCTCGCAGGCGGCGGACGCCGAGCGCATGGTGCGGGAGACGGTAGCCCGCTACGGGCGCCTGGACATCCTCTGCAACAACGCCGGGATCGGCGTCGCCGCCGTGTGCCACGAGACGAGCGAGGCGGACTGGGACCGCACCATGGCGGTCGACCTCAAAGGGGTCTTCCTGGGCTGCAAGTTCGCCATCCCCCAGATGCTCTCCCAGGGCGGCGGGGTGATCTGCAACACCTCCTCCGTCGCCGGGCAGGTGGGGGTGCTCAACCGGGCGGCCTACTGCGCCGCCAAGGCGGGGGTGCTGGGGCTGACCAAGTCGATCGCCGTCGACTACGCCGAGCGGGGCATCCGCTGCAACGCCCTCCTGCCGGGGACGGTGGACTCCCCCTGGATCGGGAAGATCCTGGCCCAGCAGGCCGACCCCCCGGCGCAGCGCCGGCTGATGGAGGGCCGGCAGCCCATCGGGCGGATGGGCCGTCCGGACGAGGTCGCCGGGGCGGCCCTCTACCTCTGCGCCGACGGCGCCGGCTTCGTCACCGGCTCCGGGCTGGTGATCGACGGCGGCTTGACCGCGCGCTGACCTACTGCGCCAGGGGGAGCTTGACCGGGCGCCCCTCGCGCGCGGACTGCTCGGCGGCGAAGACGATCTCGTACGTCTTGGCGTCGGCCGCGACGTTGAGCCGGGCCGGCCGGTCCTCGCGGATGGCGTCGATCAGGTCGTCGATCTCCCCGGGGAAGGGGTGGTGGGTCACCTCCGGCGTGTCCGGCAGCACGGTGGGGAAGCGGGCGTAGCCGTCCAGGCCGGGGTCCATGAGGGTGGTGCGGAAGGTGTCGTTGACCAGGGTGCCCTTGGGGCCGTGCAGGCGCACGTTGAACTGGTACTTGACGTTCCCCTCCAGGACGCAGCCCACCTTGGCGATGCCCCCGTTGGCGAAGCGGATCACGGTCAGGATGGTGGGGTCCCACTCCATCACCCCGGTGAAGTTCGCGGCGTAGGCGAAGACCTCGGTCGCCTCGGAGCGCATGAACTGGCGCACGGCGTCGACGGCGTGCGCGCCGGCGGCGGGGAGGGCGCTGCCCCCCTTCTCCTTCGTCCGCACCCACTCGTAGCCGGGGTACCACTTCTCCCAGTTGCCGGAGAAGTAGTCGCACTCGGCGTAGTAGATGTCGCCGAAGAAGCCGGCGTCGATCATATTCTGGATGGACTGGAAGTAGCCGCCCCAGTTGAGCTCGAAGCCCCCCTGGGACTTGACCCCGGCGGTCTCGATGGCCCGCCGCACGCGGCGCAGCTCCTCCAGGTTCATGGCCATCGGCTTCTCGATCAGGAGGTGCTTCCCGGCCCCGGCGGCGGCGATGGCCTGGACGCCGTGCTCGTGATTCATCGAGCAGATGGAGACGACGTCCACGCCCTCGTCCGCGAGCAGGCTCTGGTAGTCCGTGTAGAGCCGGGCGCCGTCCAGCCCGTACTGCGCGCGGATGGCCTCCGCCCGCTGCGGGCTGTGGCTCGCCAGGGCGACGACGCGACAGTGCGGGTTCTGCTGGTAGGCCTTGATGTGCTCGCCGGCGACCCAGCCGAGTCCGATGATCCCGACGCCGAGGGGGCGCTCTCCTGTCATCTGCCTGCTCACCTTCCTGGGTGGGGTTGGCCCCTATGGTGCCGGGAGGAACGGCCCGCCGCCAAGGCTGCGGCGGCGCCGGCCGCGGCGCGGCCGCGCCGGGCCATGGCGTATAACCTGAATCACGTGAGAATCCTGGCGGTGGTCAGCGGCCAGAAGTGGCTCGGCGGGCTGACGATCCACACCGCGCTGCTCTGCCGTGAGCTCGAACTGCTCGGCCACAAGGTGGCCGTGGTGTCCATCGGCGAAGACGCCGTGGTCGACCTCTTCCCCCACGAGCGGACGCACTACGGCCCGCTCGCGCAGCTGTGGCGGAACGGATTCGCGCCCAAGCCCGACCAGGAGTACGTCTTCCGCTACGAGGTGGTGGCGGACGCCGCCAAGTACCTCCCTCCTGGCCGTCCGGCGGTGCGCCGCGCGCTGGCGCCGATCGCCCGCCTGGGCCTGTCGGTGGTGGCGCCGGAGCCGGACAGCTCGCGGGCGCCGCTGCAGCAGGCCCGGGGCAAGGCCGCGCGCATAGCCCGGGGGCTGACCGCGGCGCTCGACGCCGGGCTCAGCGGCGGGGCGGCCGAGGCGCCGTTCCTGAACCGCCTGCTGCTGCACACGGACGAGGAGGACCTGCGCCGCATCGAGGAGATCCGGCGCTGGTTCAAGCCGGACGTGGAGTACGCCTGCGACCTGGCGCTGGTGCCGATGATGGCCCGCCTGGAGGACCGCGGGGTGCCGCTCGTGGCCGCCGCCCAGGGGTTCGAGATCGTGCAGCGCCGCGGCGTCGGGATGCAGGACGCCCTCGAATCGATCGGCCACCGCCTCGATCTGGTGCTCTCCGGCTCGCAGGCCAACATCGACGAGAACCTGAGCCAGATCCCGCTCTTCGCCCGGGGGGACGTCCCGGCCCGGGCCATCCCCTACGGGGTGGCCCTCGACGGGGGCTGGGACCTGCCCCGGACGGCGGCCATCGAGCGGGTGCGCGATCTGGAGCGCCACCTCTCCGCCGACCAGCGCGGCGCCGGCGGGCTGTGGGGGCGTCCGGACGAGCCGGACCCGTTCGTGATCATCACCTTCTCCCGCATCGACGTGGAGAAGGGGGCCGACCTGGCCCTGCACGCCCTCTCCGTGCTGCGCCAGCAGGGGGTGCCCGCCCGGCTGTGGATCGCCGGCAACGCCATGCCCGGGTCGGCCTACCTCGAGGTGCTGCGCCAGAAGATCCGCCTGCTCGATCTGACCGACCGGGTCAGCCTGATCGGCACCCTGCGGGAGCAGCAGGACAAGATCGCCTTGCTGCGGGCGAGCGACGCCTTCGCCGCCGGCTTCATCCGCTCCGAGCCGTTCGGGCTCGTCCTGACCGAGGCGTTCGCCACCGAGCTGCCCGTCGCCGTCCCGGCCACCGGGGCGGCGCCGGAGCTGATGCGCTACGTGGGGGACACCTCGACCCTCTACCCGGCGAACGACACCGGCGCCCTGGCCGGGCGCCTGCGCGGGCTGCACGAGTCGCCGGCGCGCCGTTCTTCCCTGGCGCAGCGCCAGCGGTGGGGCTTCCTGACCCGCTTCAACGCCACCGAGATGGCCAAGGCGAGCGCGCTCGAGCTGGAGTGGGCGATCAAGGAGCGGGCCGGCCGGCCCCACGCCGCCAAGTAGGGCAGGCCGGTCCCCTGGCCGGAAGGCCCCGGCCCCCGTGCCCGCTCGATCCCGGGTGCCCAGGGGGCTCCACGCCGGCACCGAAAGAGACTCTTTCTCTTTTCCCGGGGGCGCAGCCCCCGGGCCCCCCTGCCCGGCGCCCTCGCCCGAAGGCCGCCGCCCCGGCG
>DATLLM010000637.1:0-4600 GCA_035537855.1 Chloroflexota bacterium
GCCACCCCCCCGGCCCCTGCCCCTGCTGCCGACCAGCGTGATCGGCTCCTACGCCTGGCCGGCCTGGCTGCACACCGCCCTGGCGGCGGCGCAGCGCGGGGAGTACGGCCCGGACGACGTGGGGGAGACGCTGGACGACGCCGTCGACCTGGCCCTGCGCGACCAGGAGGACGCCGGGGTGGACGTGGTCACCGACGGCGAGATGCGCCGCGCCGGCTTCTTCACCGCCTCCTTCTACGGCCACCTCACCGGGCTGCGCGAGCTGCCCCCGCGGCGCCTGGCCGGGTCGGCCGGGCACGACCAGCGGGAGCGCTACGAGATCACCGGCGAGCTGACCGCCCCGAACGGCTTCGGCCTGGCGGCGGCGCACGCCTACGCCACCCGGCGCACCGCCCGGCCGGTGAAGTGCACCTGCCCCGGCCCCTACACCCTCGCCGGGCGGCTCAGCCCGGGGGCCGGCTACGAGGACCGGATGGCGATCGCCCACGCCCTGGGGGGCCTGATCAACGCCGAGCTGCGCGCCCTGGTCGCCGCCGGGGCGGACTTCATCCAGCTGGACGAGCCGTCCTACGCCGTGCACCCGGAAGCGCCGCAGGAGTTCGTCGCCCTCTTCAATCAGACGGTCGCCGGCGTCCGGGCCAAGATCGGGCTGCACTTCTGCTTCGGCAACTTCGTGGGGCGCCCGGTGGCCCGGCGCAGCTACCGGCCCCTCTTCCCGGCCATCCTGGACGTGACCGCGAGCCAGTTCGCCCTGGAGTTCGCCAACCGCGAGCTGGCCGAGCTCGCGCTGTGGCGGGAGTTCCCCAGCGACCGCGAGCTGGCCGCCGGGCTGGTCGACGTCAAGAACTATTACGTCGAGACGCCGCAGGACGTGGCCGAGCGCATCCGGGCCGCCCTGCGCTACGTCGCCCCGGAGCGCCTGGTGGTCGTCCCCGACTGCGGCTTCAGCCAGACCGCCCGCTGGGCGTCCCGGGCCAAGCTGGCGGCGATGACCGCCGGGGCGGCCATCGTGCGCCGGGAGCTGACCGGCGCCTGACGCCGGCGACCGCCCGGTGGCTCCGAGCGCCCGAGAGCCCGAGCGCCCGAGGGCCCCGAGGGCCTCAGTCGGGGGCGATCCCGGCGCGCTCCCAGCCGGCGGCCATCCAGCGGTAGGTGCGCTGCGCCTCGCGCAGGGCGTCGTACCCCGGGCGGGCCTGGCACTGCACGCTGGCCTCGAAGCCGATGGCCCCGGTCCAGCCGGCGGCCTGCATCAGCCCCAGGTAGGCCGGCAGGTCGAAGTCGCCCTCGCCGCCGAGCAGGAACTGGAACTCCACCTCCCGCCCGTCCGGCGCGACGGCCTTCCCGGCGCCGTTGCCTTCCACCCGCCAGCCGGCCGGCTCCGGCCGGTCGAGGTAGCGCAGGTGCTGGTCCTTGATCTCGACCGAGGCGGAGAGGGGCACCAGGCGGGGCACGGAGTCCGCGGTGGGGATGCCGACCACCTCGAAGTGGCTGACGTCGAAGTCCAGGCGCAGCCGGGGGTGGTCGACGGCCCGGACGAGCCACTCCGAGCGCTCGGGGGTGTCGATCGCCGCGCCGACGTGGGGCTCGACGCAGACGGTGACGCCCCTGGCGGCGGCGTAGTCGGCGAGGGCGCCGAGGCGCTCCACGAGCTGGTCCTTGTGGGATTCGAGGTCCGCCGGGGCGCCGCCGCTGCCGGTGTTGAGGGTGGGCACGCCCCCGTCCCGAGGGGCGACCTCGGCGCAGAAGTCGATCGTCTGGCGCAGGCGGGCCAGGGCCGCCCGGCTGCGCTCCGGGTCGTCCTCGATCACCGGCTGGTTGCCGACGACCGCCGCCAGCTCCAGCCCGCGGGACTCGCAGCCCTCTTTGATCCGGCGCCGGTCGTCCGCGCTCAGGGCGTCGAGCGCGGCGGCGTTGGGCGTCCACCGCCCGCCGATGCCGTACCCGGGGACGACGCTGATGGCGAGCGAGGTGTAGCCGATCTCCGCCAGCCGGGGGAGGAACACCGGGTAGGGCACCGTGGCCATGCTCCAGGTGTTGTAGCCGATGCGCACCTGCCGTCTCTCCCTTCGCCGCCGGCGCCGCCGGCGCGCCGCGCCGTCGCCTGAGCCCTCCCCGGAGGTCAGCCGTCCCGACGCGAGACGCCGCCGGAGGGGCCAGGTATGATGAACGCCCGTGCCGCCGTGTGGTGGCCCCATGGCCCTATGGCCTGGTGGCCCTGCCCGGCGGCCCCAGCAGTGTAGCCCCGGGCGCCTCAGGGCGTCTCCCCGGCGGGCGGGGAGCGAGACAGAGACGTGAATCTGCGCGAGCTGTACGAGACCTCCATCCGCCTGGGCATGGCCCTGGACGTGCGCGGCGAGGCCGCCCTGCGGGCCCAGATGGAGCGGGTGCGCCGGGAGTACGAGGCCCTGCCGGAGGCGCAGCGACCGGCGTTCGACCGGGAGCGCTTCCGCAACCCGTTCGGCGACGTGCGCATCGCCGTCGGCCCGGAGGACGTCGAGCTGCGGACGATCCTGCTGGGGATCAACATCGGCGTCCCCGAGCTCCTGCTCGCCGACCGCCTGCGGTCCCGGGGGCAGCGCATCGACGCCGTGATCGCCCACCACACCTCCGGGATCGGCATCGCCCCCTCGCTCGTCCACGACTTCATGCCGGTGGCGATCGAGTTCCTGACCGGCGAGGGGGTGCCCCGCGACGCCGCCGAGCGGGTGATCGGGGCGTACGTCGAGGAGAAGTGGCGCGACCTGGAGGACTTCCACCGCAGCGGCCCGGACACGGCCCGCCTGCTCGGCTTCCCCCTGGCCTGCATCCACACCCCGGCGGACTACTACATCGGCGAGGGCGTGCGCCCGGCGGTTGAGGCGGCCGCGCCGCGGACGGTGGGCGACGTGCAGCGGGCGATCGACGCCCTGCCGGAGGTGCAGGGCGCCGCCCGGGCCGCGGGGGCGAGCACGCGGGTGATGAGCGGCACCGCGGACTGGCCCGCCGGGCGGATGCTGCTCAAGTTCGGCGGGGGCTACATCCTGCCCCCTGAGGCCTACACCCTGCTCGGCGAGGCCGGGGTGAACACGGTGGTGCAGATCGGCTGCACGCCCGTCCACGCCCGCGCGGCCGAGGCGGCGGGGGTGGCCATCGTGCGCGTGCCCCACGCCGCCTGCGACAACATCGGCATCAACCTCCTGCTCGACGCCGTCGAGCAGATCCACGGCCCGCTCGAGGTGATCGCCTGCAACAGCTTCGAGCGGATCAGGCGCTGTTGATGGTGGTGTTGGTGAAGGCCGCCATCTCCGAGACGGCCTCCTTGACGCTCTTCTCGCGGCGCATGGCCTGCAGCACCACCTCCCGGATCTTGACCCGCAGCTGGGAGAACTTGGGGTGGCCGGGCACCGACCAGCCCTTGTCCTGGGCCTCGTAGAAGGGGCGCAGCAGGGGGTCGGTGACGGTCTTGTCCATGGACCTGCGCGGGGGCACGGCGCTGAAGGCCTGGGTCACGCCGGTGAGCTGCTCCGGCGAGGCGAGGAAGAGCAGCAGGTCGACGGTGGCGTCGGCGCTCTTGTTCTGCTTCCCGGCCAGCACCCAGGTGCCGCCGAGGTAGCCGGTGGCCGTCTCCCGGGGGGTGAACTCCGGCGCGAAGTCGGTCACCAGCACCCGGGCGGGGTCGAGGTTCGCGGCCGCCACGTTGCCGATCTGCTGGGAGTTGTCCCAGGTGCTGCCGGCGATGTCCGTCGCCAGCACGGTGACCCCGTTGGGCGGATTGGGGCGCTCGAAAGCGTCGATGCGGTCGCGGTGGATGAAGTCCACGATCGTCTGCAGGGCGCGCTCGCCCTCCGGGCCGTCGAACTGCGCCCGGGTCAGGTCCGGGCTGAGCATCTCCTTGCCCAGCTGCTTGACCATCATCAGCCAGAAGCTCTCGTCGTTGCGGGGGACGCCGAAGCCGAAGCGGGTCATCTGCCCGCCTTCCCAGCGGGCCAGCTTCTTGCCCACCTCGACGAGCTGCTCCCAGGTGCGGGGCAGACTCTTGCGCTCTGTGGGCAGGCCGGCCTCGGCCAGGCGGTCCTTGCGGTAGATCATCAGGCGCATGTCCGCGTAGTAGGTCAGGCCGTAGAGCTTCTGCTTGTAGGTCCCGATGCTCAGGCCGGACTGGAAGAAATCGCCGGCCTCCCGCTTCACCCGCGGGTCGGCGTCGAGGGGGAGCACGAAGCCGGGGGCGGCCAGCTGGGCGATGCCCGGGCTGCCGATGTTGAACACGTCCGGCCCGGTCCCGCCGACGAAGGCCACGGTCAGCTTCTGCAGCAGCTCGTCGCCGTTGGAGACGACGGTGCGGTTGACCTTCACCGGGGCCCGCTGCTCGGCGAAGACGGCCAGGCGCCGGTCCTCGAACTCGCCCGTCTCCACGTAGGACCGGCTGGCGCCCTGCCCCATGCGCGACCAGAACTCGAGCGTGACCGCCGGCCGGGTGCTGCCCGGCGCGCCGTCGCCGCCGGCGGCGGCGCAGGCGGCGAGCGCCCCGACCGCCGGGGCGAGCGTGCCCCCCAGGAGTGCGCGTCGCTTCGTCGTCATCGGCCGGCCCCTCTCCTCCCGCGCGTCCCCTGCGCCCCTGTTG
>DATLLM010000638.1:0-2189 GCA_035537855.1 Chloroflexota bacterium
ACCGCGGGGGTCTGGTCGCGGCGGGCGCCCGCCCGGCGGGGATGTCCCCGCCGGCGGGTCATGGCGTATCCTCCGCCCACGATGAGCACGATGGCGGAGCAGCGCAAGGTCGGGTTCGGCTACAACCCGCCGACGGGCGACCGGCAGCTGGAGCGGGTCAACCCGGCGACGTTCGTCCAGGACCTGGGGCGCGTCCTGGACGTGGCCTGCAAGTCGCTCGATTCGGTCTGGATCTCCGACCACCACATGACCGCCGACCGCTTCCGGCTGGAGTGCTGGACGCAGCTGACCTGGGTCGCGGCGCGCTACCCGACGCCCCTGCTGGGCACGGTGGTGATGGCCAACTCCTACCGCCACCCCCCCCTCCTGGCCAAGATGGCGGCCAGCCTGCAGGTGTTCAGCGGGGGGCGCCTCATCCTGGGCTACGGCGCCGGCTGGGCCGAAGACGAGTACCGCGCCTACGGCTACGAGTTCCCCTCGGCGCGGGTGCGCATCGCCCAGATGGTGGACGGGATCAAGGTGATGCGGGCCCTGTGGCAGGAGCAGCCGGCGAACTACAGCGGGACGTACTACCGGGTGACCGACGCCTACTGCGAGCCGCGCCCTGAGCCCCTCCCGCCGGTGATGATCGGGGGCGACGGCGAGCGCTACCTGCTGCGCGCCGTGGCCGAGCACGCCGACTGGTGGCTCCCCTACGCCCGCAGCTCGGAGGCGCTGCGCCACAAGATCGACGTCCTCAAGGGCCACTGCGCCGACGCCGGCCGGGACTACGCCGCCATCCGCAAGGCCTACACCTTCCTCGTCTTCCTCGACCGCGACCGGAACGCCGCGATCGCGCGCGCCGGGCGGCGGATCGAGAACGACGAGCACCCCGTCTTCGCCGGCGACCCGGCCGCCCTGCGGGACTTCCTCGCCGAGCGGATCGAGATGGGCTTCGACCACTTCCCGCTGGTCTTCCCCCGCTTCCCGGAGACGGACGACATCGAGCTGTTCGTCGACGAGGTGCTGCCCGCCTTCCGGTAGGCGGACGCACCCGAGCGTGAGCCCGAGCGTGAGCCCGAGCGTGAGCGACCTGACCGAACGAGACGCGGCCCCGCTGCACGTCGTCGGGGTGGGCGCCCACCCCGACGACGTCGCCGTCGGGGCCGGCGGGCTGATCGCCAGCTACGCCGGGCGGGGCCACCGGACGACCATCCTGACGGTGACCTACGGCGAGACGGTGCGCCCGCCCGGGCCGCAGCAAGAGGAGGCCCGGCGGGTGCGCCGCACGGAGGGCGAGGACATCGCCCGCGCCCTCGGCGCCACGGCGGTCAACCTGGGCCTCCCCGGGAACACGATCATCCCCAGCTGGGAGATGAAGGCCCTGCTGGTGAACGCCCTGCGCCGGCTCGAGGCGAACGTGATCCTCTTCCCGCCCCCCTGGGACACCCACGCCGACCACCGCAACCTGTCGGCGACGATGAAGGACGTGCTCTACTACGTGGGCCACGCCGGGATGGCCTTCGACGCCCCGCCGGTCTCCCTGCGCAGCGCCTGGATGTACTCCATCGAGATGGCCACCGAAGAGCTGCACCGCCCGGACCTGCTCTTCGACGTCACCCCCGCGATGGCCCGGAAGCTGGACGCCCTGACCGGCACGCGCCCCATCTTCGGCGCAGACGACGGCCCGTTCGGCATGCGGGAGACGGTTCAGGTCTGGAATCGCTTCTGGGGGATGCGCTGCGGCGTGCTCTACGCCGAGCCCCTGTACCAATCCTGGGGGAGCATGAAGCTGGCGCAGCTGACGCGCAGCCACGCCCGGGTGGAGACCTTGCCCCTCATACCCTGAGGGGCCGTGCACTGTGGAGGAGGAGGACGCGCGATGGCCCAGGCCCAGACCCAGACCCAGACCCAGACCCAGACGGCAGCGCCGGCGGTGAGCGCGGCGGACCTGGCGTTCTTCGAGCAGAACGGCTACCTGGTGGTGCGCGGGCTGCTCTCGCCCGCCGAGGTCGCGGTGCTGCGCCGCCGGGCGGACGAGGTGGCGGCGCCGGAGCGGGAGTACGCCCAGCGCAACCGCGAGCAGCGCAAGGAGGCGGAGCTGGACTGGGCGGCGGCGAACGCGGCGCAGGCCGCCGCGTCCGGGGGGATCGACGGCGGCATGGCCATGGCCGGGGAGATGGCCGGGGGCATGGCCGCAGAGATGGCCG
>DATLLM010000639.1:0-7191 GCA_035537855.1 Chloroflexota bacterium
CCGCCGGCCGGATGCTGCAGCGCAGCGGCCGGGACGCCCTCCAGTACGGCCCGATCGCCGGCCCCCCGGCCTTCGTCGAGCTGCTCGTCGCCAAGCTCGGCGCCGAGGGGATCGGCGTCACCGCGGACAACCTGCTGGTCACCGTCGGCGGCTCGCAGGGCATCGACCTGGTCACCCACCTGCTGGTCGATCCCGGGGACGCGGTGGTCGTCGAAGCGCCGACTTTCATCGGCGCCCTGCAGACCTTCCGCAACGCCGAGGCCGACCTGCACGAGGTCCCCGTCGACGACCAGGGGATGGACACGGCCGCCCTGGCCGTCCTCCTGGAGCGCCTCCAGCGGGAGGAGCGCCGGGCGAAGCTGATCTACACCATCCCCACCTTCCACAATCCGGGCGGGGTGACCCTGAGCCGGGAACGGCGCACGGAGCTGGTGGCGGTCGCCCGCCGCTTCGGCACCCCCGTCCTCGAGGACGACGCCTACAGCGAGCTGCGCTACGACGGGGACGCCCCGCCCTCCCTCTACGCGCTCGACCCCGAGGCCCTCGTCTTTCAGGTGCGCACGTTCTCCAAGATCCTGGCCGCCGGTCTGCGCCTGGGGTATCTGGTGGCGCCGCGGGCCCTGCTGCCCCGGCTGCTGCAGCTGAAAGTGGACGTCGGCACGAGCCCGTTCGCCTGCTACCTGGCCACCGCCTTCGCCGGCGGCGACGGGGGCGCGACCTCCCGGCTCGCGGCGCACATCGCCGACCTGCGGGGCATCTACCGCGCCCGGCGCGACGCCATGATGGACGCCCTCGCCGAGTACGCCCCGCCGGACGTCTCCTGGACGCGCCCGGACGGCGGCTTCTTCACCTGGGTCACCCTCCCCGAGGGGATGGACGCGGCGGCGCTCCTGGGGCCCGCGACCGCGGCCGGGGTGAGCTACATCCCCGGGGCGAGCTACTTCGCCCACGGCGACGGCCGGCGCAACCTGCGCCTGGCGTTCTCCTTCCTGCCGCCCGACGAGCTGGTGGAAGGCATCCGCCGCCTCGGGCAAACGATCGACGCCGCTCGTTAAGAGAGCGGCCGCCGCGCGCTTCTTCCTCCTGCGGCCGCGCCGCTATCGTGGCGCTCTCAGCCTTGTGCGCTCCCCAAACACTATCGGTAGTGATAGTATGGGTTCGGGCAGCACATGTAGTGTCTTGATGCGACCGGGAGGGAACATGGCAACCGTTCAAGATCACGTCGGACAGCAGCCCGGCGGCCCCAGGGACATCCAGCTGCCGCCGGCGGCGGGCACGGTCCTGGACGGCATCCGGGGCAAGGTCTTCATGGACCGCTACGCCCTCAAGGACGAGACCGGGCAGGCCGTCGAGCACTACCCGGAGCAGATGTGGCGCCGGGTGGCCCGCGCGATCGCCGAGGTGGAGCCCACGGACGAGGCCCGCCGGCACTGGGAGGAGCGCTTCAACGACGTCCTCTCCGACTTCAAGTTCGTGCCCGGGGGGCGCATCCTCTCCGGGGCCGGCACCGGCCACCACGTCACCTACTACAACTGCTTCGTCATCCCCAGCCCGGAGGACTCCCGCAGCGGCATCCTGGACAACCTCAAGGTCATGACCGAGATCATGGCCCGGGCCGGCGGCGTCGGCATCAACCTCTCCTCGCTGCGCCCCAAGGGCAGCTACATCAAGACCGTCAACGGCACCGCCTCCGGCCCCTGCTCCTGGGCCGAGCTCTACTCGGTGGCCACCGGCGACGTCATCCAGCAGGGCGGCTCGCGGCGCGGGGCGCTGATGCTGATGCTCAACGACGACCACCCGGACATCGAAGAGTTCATCACGGTCAAGAAGAATCTGACCAAGATCAACCACGCCAACCTCTCGGTCTGCGTCTCGGACCGCTTCATGGAGGCGGTCAAGGCGGACGCCGAGTGGCGCCTGGTGTGGAACGGCGAGGTGCGCAAGACCCTCCCCGCCCGCCGGCTGTGGAACATGATCTGCGAGAGCGCCTGGGAGGCGGGCGAGCCCGGCCTGGTCTTCATCGACCGCTACAACAAAGAGTCGAACACCTGGTACTACGAGAACATCATCTGCGTGAACCCCTGCGGCGAGCAGGGCCTGCCGGAGTGGGGCGTCTGCAACCTGGGGGCGCTGAACCTCTCCGCCTTCGTCGCCGGGGGCACCGCGGACACCCCCGGCGTCTTCGACTACGAGGCCCTGGCCGACGCGTCGCGCACCTCCATGCGCTTCCTGGACAACGTCGTCGACGCCACCGAGTACTTCTTCGACGAGAACGCCCGCGCCCAGCTGAGCACGCGGCGCACCGGCCTGGGCACGATGGGCCTGGCCGACGCCCTGATCAAGCTGCACATCCCCTACGGCACGGACGAGAGCGTCCCGGTGATCGAGCGCATCTACCGCACCATCCGCGACGCCGCCTACGACGCCTCGGCCGACCTCGCCGCGGAGAAGGCGCCGTTCCCCATGTTCGACCGGGAGAAGTACCTGCAGGGGCGCTTCATCAAGCGCCTGCCGGCGCCGGTGCAGGAGAAGATCGCCCGCGACGGGATTCGCAACGCCGTGCTGCTGACCCAGGCCCCGACCGGGACGACCTCGCTGCTGGCCGGCGTCTCCTCCGGCATCGAGCCGGTCTTCGACTTCGCCATGGTGCGCCGCGACCGCACCGGCGAGCACATCCTCTACCACCCCCTGCTGCAGGCCTGGAAGGACGCGCACCCCGAGGCCGCGGCCACCGCGGCGCCGGGCTGGTTCGTCTCGGCCAACGACCTCAGCCCGGAGGAGCACGTCCGCGTCCAGGCCAAGGTGCAGCAGTTCACGGACTCGTCCATCTCCAAGACGGTGAACGCCCCGAACGACCACACCGTCGAGCAGGTGCAGGAGCTGTACATCAAGGCCTACGACTACGGCTGCAAGGGCGTCACCTACTTCCGCGACGGCTGCCGGGAGGGCGTGCTCTCGCACATCGAGGAGAAGCCGAAGGCCGCCGCCGCGCCCGCCGCGGCCGCGCCCGAGGCGGCGCCGGCCGCCCCGCCGGAGGCCCCCATCTCGGACGGGGTCGCCGGCCACGCCTCCCCCGAGGCCGTGCAGCTCGGCCTCTCCTTCGGCGGCGCGCCCGAGCCGGGCCAGCACCTCAAGCCCCGCCCGCGGGCGGCCGAGGGGATCACCTACCGCATGCCGACCCCCCTGGGCACGATGTTCACCACCGTGACCCGCAACGGGGGCGGGCAGCCCTTCGAGGTGTTCCTCCAGGTGGGTAAGGCCGGATCGGACACGGCCGCCGTGACCGAGGCCCTCGGCCGGCTGATCTCCCTCGTCCTGCGTCTGCCCTCGCCCCTCTCGGCGGGCGAGCGCCTGCAGGAGGTGGTCGACCAGCTCTCCGGGATCGGCGGGGGGCGTCAGCTCGGCTTCGGGCGCAACCGCGTGCGCTCCCTGCCGGACGCCATCGCCCAGGTGCTGGCCGAGTTCCTCGGCGGGATGGAGGTGGTCAACCTGGCCGCCCAGGCGCCCTTCCCCGAGGCGCCGGCGGCGCCGGCGCCCGCGCCGCAGCCGGCGGCCCCCGAGCCGGCCCAGCTCCTGCTGGGGCGCAGCATCAAGGCCGACCTCTGCCCGGAGTGCGGCGACGCCGCCCTGGTCTACGAGGAAGGGTGCGCCAAGTGCCACAGCTGCGGCTACAGCGAGTGCTGAGCCGGACCGGGCCCGCCGCCCGGAGCTGAGCGACGGGAGTCGGGAGTCAGGGCGAGGCCCGCCGGTCCAGGAGGCTGGACCGGCGGGCCTCGCCACAGCGGGGGGGTAGAGGTAGTCCGCGCCGGCGCCGGCCCTCCCCGCCGCGCGTCACCGCCTCACTCGACGACGATCTTGGCGGTCATGCCCGCTTCCTTGTGGCCCGGCTGCACGCAGACCACGCTGTAGGTGCCCGGCTTGTTCGCCAGGAACGTGCCGCTGCCGGATCGCCCGCCGGTGATGTTGGTCAGGCGCACGTTCTGGTCCGCGCCCTCGGTGATGAAGTCGTGGGGCAGGATGCCCCCGTTGCGGAAGGTGAACTTCACCGCCGTCCCGGCCTTCACCGTGATGGCGTCCGGATTGAACTTCATCGAATCCAGTCCGACCACGGTCGTTCCGGGGCCATCGCCGGCGGCGTCGGTCGCCCCGGCGCTGCCGCCGCAGCCGGTCAGCCCGATCGCCAGGGCGACCAGGGCGCTGCGCAGGGCGGCGCGTGCCCACATCGAACGGTGACTCCCCTCAGTCCTGGCCTCGTCCCGCTGCCCGGCGGCGGGCGACGCCCGCCGCCCGCTCGCCTCGAGGACTTTGTGAAGCATATCACGATGTCCCCGGCCGGGGGTGGGGTGAGGCCCCCATTGCGGGGGCGGAGGAATCAGCGACCCGGGGCCAGTGGAGGCCCCGGGTCGCCTAGGAAGAGGTAGCGGCTGTCCGCGGGAAGGGGAGCGCCCCCCGGGGCGCTCGCCTCGGGGCGGGGCGCTCAGACGCCGGCCGGCTCCGGCGCGGCGGCGCCGTCCTCGATCGGCTTCACCGCCTCGGCGCCGGCCTGCACCTTGATCTGGCGCGGGCGGGCGTGGGCCGCCTTGGGGAGGTGCAGGCGCAGCACGCCGTCCTCCAGGTGCGCGGCGACGTGCTCGGCGTCAACCTCGCCGGGCAGGGTGAAGGTCTGCTGCCACTCGCCGGAGCCGAAGCCCTGCCAGATCACGCGGGCCTGCTCGGGGGCGCTCCACTGGCGCTTGACCGTGAGCGCGAGCTGGTTCTCCTGCACGCTGACCTCGACGTCCTCCGCCTTGACGCCCGGCAGGGGCAGCTCGACGGCGTAGCCGGACTCGGTCTCGTAGAGGTTGCTGATCAGGCCGGAACGGCGGGCCTCGGCGTAGCGCGGGGCCAGGCCGAGCGTGTCGAGCACCATGCGGTCGAAAGCGCGGTCGAGCGCCGGACGCGGACGGCGGGGGGCGACGGTGAAGGGCTCAAAGCGGACGATGCGGGCCATGGCGGGCGGTTCCTCCTCGGTAGCGCTGCGTGATGTCTCTACCGTACCACGATGGTGGTCTAGGTGTCAATAATCTTGCCTCTTCAGCGCTCAAGTTTCTTGTTGTCTGCTGAGCTACCGTGGCCCGGGGGCGTAGGATTGAGGGGCATGACCGCCGCCGGGAGCGCCCTGGAACGGGTGCGCGCGCACTACCAGACCTACGCCGCCGAGGAGCTGGAGCGCCTGGCCAGCGACCGCTACGCCCGAATCGAGTTCGAGGTCACCTGGCGCTTCGTGCGGGAGGCCCTCGCCCCGGACTCGCGCGTCCTCGACGCCGGCAGCGGCCCGGGGCGCTACGCCGTCGCCCTGGCCCAGGCGGGCCACCGCGTCTCGCTGCTCGACCTCTCGCCCCACTGCCTCGAGCTGGCCCGGGAGTGGGGGGCCGCCGCCGGGGTCGAGGCGCGCTTCGAGGCGGTCGAGGAGGGCGACGCGCGCGACCTCTCCCGCTGGCCGGACGGGCACTTCGACGCCGTGCTGCTGCTCGGGCCCCTGTACCACCTGCTGACCGCCCGCCAGCGCGGCCGGTGCGTCGCCGAGGTGCGCCGCGTGCTGCGTCCGGGGGGCGCCGTCTTCGCCTCCGCCATCGGCCGCTACACCCCCGCCCGGCTGGCCCTCCGGCACTGGCCGGAGCAGGTCGCGGCCCCGGAGCTGCGCCTCGCCCTGGGCCAGGGCGCCGCCCCCGCGGTGCCGGGCGCGGCCTGGACGGACGCCGCCTACCTGCGTCCGGCCGAGCTGCGGCGCCTCTTCGAGCGCCGCGGCTTCCGCACCGTGGCCCTGGCCGCCGCCGAGGGCTTCGCCGCGTTCCAGGAGCAGGCCGTCAACCGCCTGCCGGACGGGCAGTGGGCGGACTGGCTGCGCCTGATCGTGGAGACCTGCACCGACCCCGATCTGCTGGGGGCGTCCGCGCACCACCTGTACGTCGGGCGGCGGGGCGGGGCGTGAGCCCCGGCGCCGGGCGCCGCCACCGGACGGCTCAGCGCTGCTCCTGGATGCGGATCAGGTTGCCGGCCGGATCGCGGACGGCGCAGTCGCGCACGCCGTAGGGCTGCTCGGTCGGCTCCTGGACGATCTCGGCGCCGCCGGCCTGCAGCCGCTCGAAAGAGCCGTCGAGGTCGGAGGTGGCCAGCAGGATGCCGGCGTAGGTGCCCTTGGCCATCATCTCCGCGATCGTGCGGCGCTCCTCCTCGGTCACGCCGGGGTCGGCGACCGGCGGCATCAGGACGATGGACGTCCCGGGCTGGTCGGCGGGGCCGACCGTGATCCAGCGCATCCCGCCGTACCCGACGTCGTTGCGGACCTCGAAGCCGAGGACGTCGCGGTAGAAAGCCAGGGCGGCCTCCGGATCGTTGTGCGGCAGGAAGCTGGCGTGAATGGTGATGTCCATGGCGCTCATGGTAGGGGCGGCTCGGTTGCCGGCGCTTCTCTATTCCTGATCGGTCTGGTCACCTGCTTCGCAACGCACGCCGGCATGCCCTCGGACGCGCGCACGGCAGCGCGCCGGTAGACGCTGGGCGAGACGCCGACCAGCTCGGCGAAGCGGGTGCTGAAGGTGCCGAGCGACGCACAGCCGACCGCGAAGCAGACCTCGGTGACGCTGAGGTCGCCGCGACGCAGCAGGGCCATCGCCCGCTCGATGCGCCGCGTCATCAGGTAGGCGTAGGGCGATTCGCCGTAGGCGAGCTTGAAGGCGCGACTGAGGTGCCCGGCCGACATGTTCGCGCCCCGGGCGAGCGCCTCGACGTCCAGCGGCTGCGCGTACTCCCGGTCGATCCGGTCGCGGACGCGGCGCAGTTGGGCCAGGTCGCGCAGGTGCTGCGCCGCGGCCGGACTGCTGGTCACCTGCGAGTTCATGCCACCTCGGGACGCGGGGCCTCAGGGGGAGGGCCAACCGGCGAAACGAACGCGCCGCGCACCTCGCGGCGCTCGAAGCTCCGCGCCACGGGACGCCGGACCTCCGGGGGAGCGCTCAGTCGTCCTTCTCGATCGTCGCCGTCAGGCCGAACGAGAGGAGACGCTGCTGGTAGAGCTCGGCCAGCTCGAGCGGGCAGGTGACCACGATGGCCTTCCCCGCCGTGTGGGCCTCCCACATGATCGCCGTCGCCCGGCCGAAGCTCATCCCGGGCACCGACTTCTGCAGGGCCTTGACCACGTGCGGGATGGGG
>DATLLM010000640.1:0-11723 GCA_035537855.1 Chloroflexota bacterium
GCGGGGCGGCGCGGGCGTCCGGGGCACCGGGCGGCGCCCCCACCGTCCCCCTGCGCTCGTCCATCACGCGCTCCGCTCGCCTCCTCCGGGGCATGGTACTCCCCCTGGTACGCTACGTCCTCCCGGCGCCGCGGGGGAGACGGTCGGAGGCAGGCGGACGCCCGGGGAGGGAAGACAGCAGCGATGACGGCGGCCGAAGAAGGGGTCATCCGAGAGGCCCAGCGCCAGCGCCCGGACGCCCGCCACGACCCCCGCCTGGAGTGGTGGAGGGACGCCCGCTTCGGGATGTTCGTCCACTGGGGGCTGTACGCCATCCCGGCCGGCGTCTGGCAGGGGGAGGCGGTGCCGGGAATCGGGGAGTGGATCATGCTCCGCCGGCGCATCCCCGTGCGCGAGTACGAGCAGCTGGCGGCGCGCTTCAATCCCACCGCATTCGACGCCGCCGCCTGGGTCGACCTGGCCCGCCGGGCGGGGCAGCGCTACCTGGTGATCACCGCCAAGCACCACGACGGCTTCTGCCTCTACGACTCGCGCGTCTCGGACTACGACGTCGTGGACGCCACCCCCTACGGGCGCGACCCGATCAAGGCCCTGGCCGAAGAGTGCGCGAAGCAGGGGATCAAGCTCGGCTTCTACTACTCCCAGACTCAGGACTGGCACCACCCCGGCGGGGACGGCAACGACTGGGACTACGCCGAGGCCACCAGAGACTTCGACGGCTACCTCGAGACCTACGTCAAGCCCCAGGTGCGGGAGCTGCTGACCGGCTACGGCCCGATCTGCCTGATCTGGTTCGACACCCCGAAGCGGATCAGCGCGCAGCAGAGCCGGGAGCTGGTCGACCTCGTCCACGAGCTGCAGCCGGAGTGCCTGGTCAACGGGCGGATCGGCAACGCCCTCGGGGACTACGCCGAGGCGCGCGACAACGGCTTCCCGGACGCCCTGGTGGACGCGGACTGGGAGACCCCGGCGACGATCAACGACACCTGGGGCTTCAAGTCCGGCGACCACAACTGGAAGGCCCCCGAGGACCTGATCCGCAAGCTGGTCGACGTCGCCAGCAAGGGGGGCAACTACCTGCTCAACGTCGGCCCGACGGCCGAGGGCGTGATTCCGCAGCCGAGCGCCGACCGCCTGCTCGCCGTCGGCGCCTGGCTGGAGCGCAACGGCGCCGCCGTCTACGACACCCGGCCGGGGCCGGTGCAGGGGGCCCCCTGGGGCCGCAGCACGGTCGCGCTCGACCGGGAGAGCGGACAGCCCCGCCGCATCTTCCTGCACGTCTTCGACTGGCCGGAGGGGGGGCGCCTGGAGGTGCCCCTCCCGGCCGGCCTCGCCGCCCGGGTGAGCGGCGCCGCCCTGCTCGCCGCCCCGGACGCGGCGCTGCCCCTGGAGCCCGCGCCGCAGGGGCTCACCGTGCGGGGGCCGGCGCAGGCCCCGGACGCCGTCGATACGGTCGTCGTCCTGGACGTCCGGCCGGACGGGCGGGGATGAAGATCACCGCCCTCGAGCTGCTCAAGGTGCCGCCCAGCTGGGTGTGGCTCAAGCTGCACACGGACGAGGGGCTCGTCGGCCTCGGCGAGCCGTACCTGGAGGGCCACCCGGACAGCGTCATCGCCGAGGTGCGCCGCCTGGAGCCCCTGCTGCTCGGCGAGGACCCGCGGCGCATCGAGTACCTCTGGGACCGGATGTACACCGCCGGGGGCCACTACCGCGGCGGCCCGGTGACCCTGAGCGCCATCAGCGGCATCGACATCGCCCTCTGGGACGTCGCCGGCAAAGCGGCCGGCCAGCCGGTGCACCGCCTCCTCGGCGGCGCCTACCGCGACCGCGTCCTCGTCTACCACGCCACCGGCGGCGCGCCGCCGCACTGCGTCGAGCCGGGCCAGCCCTACCGCTCCGGCGGGCGCCGCCGCCCCGGCGCCGGGGCGCGCAGCGAGCCGGCGGACTTCGCCGCCGCCGCCCGCACCCTCGTCCAGGAGTGGGGCTACCGCTGCCTGAAGACCCACCTGGGGCTCGGCGAGCGCCTCGAGGCGACCGACCGCGTGCCGGAGATCGTCGAGCGCTTCGCCGCCGTGCGCGCGGGGGCCGGACCGGAGGTCCCGGTGGCGATCGACGTGCACAACCCGCTGCCCAGCGTCGGCGTGCAGCTGATCACCGCCCTGGCCCCCCTGCGCCCCCTGTTCATCGAGGAGCCGATGCCGGTCGAGCGGGTGGAGGCCCTGGCCCAGATGCTCCGCGGGCAACCCGGGGGCGGCGCCCCCGTCGCCGCCGGCGAGCGCTGGATGGGCAAGTGGACCTTCTTCGACGCCCTCTCCCGCGGCCTCCTGGCCGTCGTCCAGCCGGACCTCTGCCACGCCGGGGGGATCACCGAGTGCAAGAAGATCGCCGCCATGGCCGAGGCGGCCTACGCCCAGGTGGCCCTGCACTGCCCCCTCAGCCCGCTGGCCTTCGCCGCCTCGGTGCAGCTGGACGCCGCCCTGCCCAATTTCCTCGTCCAGGAGCACAACGAGGTCAACAACTGGCGCGAGGGCGGGCGCACCCTCATCGGCAAGGGCTTCTTCAAGGAGCCCTTCGCCCTCGACGCGGACGGCTGCGTCCGCGTCCCGGACGGCCCCGGCCTGGGCGTCGAGCTGGACGAGGCGGGGATGGCGGCGATCATGGAGCGCCCCTGGAGCACCGACCGCGGCTAGGGACGCCCGCCCTCAGGCCCTGAGCGCCAGGCGGGCGAGCACCGGCAGGTGGTCGGAGCCGGCGTCCGCCCCGACCCAGCACTCCAGGGGGAGCAGGTCGGCGGTGTGCCAGATGTAGTCCACCCGGGCCAGGGGGAGCAGGCCGGGCAGGCCGCGGGCCGGCCAGCCGGGGAGCAGGTCGACTCTCGACGAGTGCCCCGTGCGCTTCGGCAGGGTGCCCCCCCGCCCGCGTCCCGCCGCCTGGAAGGCGTCCAGCAGCCCCCCGCTGCGCAGCAGGGCGGAGACGGCGTGGCGGGCGGTCATGTTGAAGTCCCCCACCAGCACCGCCGGGCGCCGGTTCGCCGCCAGGCGGCCCAGGGCGGCGATCTGGGCCATCGCCCGGGGATCGAAGACCAGCCCCCGCCAGCGCACCCGCGGCGGCGGCGGATGCGCGACCACCACGGTCACCTCCGCGCCCAGCACCGCCACCCGGACGTGCAGGTCGGGGCGGGAGGGGTAGAGGTGCAATTGCTCCCGGTCCAGGATCGGCGCCCGGCTGAGCAGCCCCTTGCCGGAGAAGCCGGTGGGGTGCAGCACCTGGTACGGGTAGGCCTCGGCCAGCCCCTCCCGGATGGCCACCGCCTGCGGCCCGGCCAGCTCCTGCAGCCCGATCAGGTCGGCCCCGGAGGCGCGCAGGGCGCCGACCAGCCGCTCGGGCGCGGCCAGGCCGTTGCCCACGTTGTAGGTCATCACCGTCAGCGCCGCCGGCGGGGCGTCCATCCCACTACAGACTGTATCGTGTGCCCGAAGGGGCCCGCCCGGAGCGGTCCGCCGCCGGGCGGGGCGAGACACCCCCGCGAGACGCACGCGCTGAGGAGCGATATGGCAGGTACGGTGCGAGTCGGGATCATCGGCAGCGGGGGCATCGCCGGCGCGCACGCCCGGGCGTACAAGGACATGCCGGACGTCGAGGTGGTCTCCGTCTGCGACGTCGTGCCCGGGAAAGCGGCCGCCTTCATCGCGACGCACGGGCTGAGCGGGGCGCAGGCCTACGAGGACCACAACCGCCTCCTGGAGGGGGACGCCGCGGCGGTCAGCGTCTGCACCCCCAACGTCGCCCACCACCGCACCAGCATCGACGCCCTCGAGGCGGGCAAGGACGTCCTGGTGGAGAAGCCGATGGCGGTGACCCTCGACCAGGCCGTCGACATGGCCCGCGCGGCGCGGCGCACCGGGCGCATCCTCAGCATCGGCTTCCAGCCCCGCTACGACCCCAACATGCAGATGGTCAAGCGGATCGTGCAGTCCGGCGAGCTGGGCAAGGTCTACTACGTCGAGACCGGCGGAGGGCGCCGGCGGGGGATGCCCGGGGGCACCTTCATCCGGCGCGATCTGGCCGGGGCGGGCGCCCTGGCGGACATCGGCTGCTACTCCCTGGATATGGCCCTCAACGCCCTGGACTACCCCCTGCCCCTGACCGTCTCCGCCTCCGCCTCGAGCCACTTCGGCACCAACCCGCTGTACCACACGGAGGCGGACCGCTTCGAGGTGGAGGACTTCGGCGTCGCCCTGATCCGCCTCGAAGGCGGCACGACGCTCAACTTCAAGCTCGCCTGGGCGATGCACATGGACACCCTCGGCGCCACCCTGTTCCTGGGCACGGACGCCGGGCTGAAAGTCACCCCCGCCGGCAGCGGGCCCTGGAGCGGCGTCTGGGACGGGGGCGTCGGCTCGGTCACCCTGTACCACGACGTGCTCGGGTACCACACCGAGAGCCCCATCCCCGTGCGCAGCCACAACCTGCGCATCTTCTACGAGAAGGTGCGGGACTTCGTCACCGCCGTCCAGGAGGGCCGCCCGGCGCCGATCCCCGGCGAGCAGATCGTGCGCAACCAGGCCGTGATCGACGCCATCCTGCGCTCCGCCGCCGAGGGGCGGGAGGTGGCGGTGGCGATCCCTGAGCTCTAGACTGGGGGGCACCGGTATGCCATTCGTCAGCGCCACGGACGCGCTCAACCTCAGGGCCGTCGACCTGGCGGCCCTCAAGCGCGAGGCCGGCCCCGCCCCCTGGCGGCGCCCCCTCGCCGCCGGCCCGGCGGGGCGCTGGGTGCTGCTGGAGTGGCCCCCCGGGTTCGCCGCCCCGGCGCACCAGCACCCCAACGCGCAGGAGGTCTTCCACGTCCTGGAGGGGCGGGCCGTGTTCCGCTTCCGGGACCCCACCGGGGAGGCGCCGGCTGAGGACGTCGAGGCCGGCCCGGGCACCTTCCTGATCGGCCCCCGCAACCTGTCCCACGCCATCGCCGTGGCCGGGGACGCCCCCCTCCTGATGCTGGTCTGCGTCGCCCCCAACGAGGACCGCCCGGACGAGACGGTCGACGCCTGACCCGGCCGGCGCCGGTCGTGGCCCGGGCCGCGGTATCCTGGCCGTACGATGACCGAGACGGAGACCGAAACACAGACGCCGCCCCGACCGGACGCGGCCGGGCAGGGCCTGGTCAGCGTGCTGGGGGCCGACCACCTCAATCTGCGCACCGCCGATCTCGACCGCGCCCTCGCCTTCTACACCGGGCGCCTGGGGATGCAGGAGGTGCGCCGCAGCACGCGGGGGGACGGCAGCGTCTCGCTCGTCGCCCTGCGCGCCGGGAACGCCGTCGTCTTCCTGCAACCGGCGCCGGACTACCGTCCGCCGGGCGACGACCGCGCCAGCGGGCTCGACCACTACTCCCTGGAGATCGAGGCGACCGACCCCGCGGCCCTCGCCGCCCGGCTCCGGGCGGCGGGCGTCGAGGTGCTGGAGGGGCCGGTGAAGCGCTGGGGCGCGCACGGGGACGGGACGAGCGTCTACGTCCGGGACCCGGACGGCCACCACCTGGAGCTGAAGCAGTACAACCTGGGGTAACCGGGCGTCAGCGACCTGTCAGGAATCTGTCAGCGATCCGCAAGTGACCCGGGGCCCCGGACGCGGCATCCTGGTCACAGGTGGCGCACGGGCGCCCAAGGGAAAGCGATGGAGAATGCGGTGCAGGCGCGGCGACTGATCGCCGCCGAGGTGGAACTGGCCTGGCTGGCGCGGCGTCTGGCGGAGACCCAGGTGGCGGCCCTGCTCGGAATCCACTACGACGATCAGGAATACGATCAGGTGATCCTCGAGCACCGGCGGGCGCGCTCCGCCGCCGCGGCGGAGCGCCGCACCTGGCAGCACCTCCCGGCGGCGACCCCCATCGCCGCCTGAGGCGGTCAGGCCGGGCCCCGACACCCGACCGCCGCCGGCGGTCCGGCGCTTCCGCCGGAGCGGGCTGAGGGGGTCAGCCCGTCTCCGGCATGAACGTGGGCAGGGTCACCCCCCGGAAGGGCGGGCACACCCCCCGCACCTGGGCGAAGTGCAGCTCGCAGTTGCGCCCGCCCCAGGCGTACACCCGCCCCACCAGCTCGTGGCTCGCTACCGGGACGAGGACCACCGGGCTGCGCCCGCGCATCCCGTCCAGCTGGTAGAGCAGGAGCGCCGCGGCCGCCGCGTCGCTGCGCGCCACGCCCGGCCCGAGCATCGTGCTCCCCGGGTGGGCGACCGAGGCGAGGACGCCCTCCAGCCCGTCCGCCCCCTCCAGCACGGCGAGGCGCCAGATCCCGGCCTCGTTGGCCAGGAAGTGGCGGTAGTCCCCCGGGCGGGCGATGCCGCTGAGCTCGCGCTCCAGGGCCACGATGGCGGCGACGTCGTCCGGCGTCGCCGGGCGCACCCGCTCCAGACCGGGCACCGTCTGCCCCAGCCCCCCCGCGGGCACGGGCAGCAGCATGTCCTGGTAGGCGCAGCGGGGGACGAAGCCGGCGCGGGTGTAGAGCGAGAACGAGTCCAGGTTCATCGCGCTCGAGACCAGGCGCACCGGCTTCCCCTGCGCGTCGGCCAGGTCCGTGACGTGGCCCAGCAGGCGCCGGGCGACCCCCCGGCCGAAGTAGGCGGGGTGGACGTTCATGATCCCCAGGGAGAGGTGGGTCTCCCTGGGGTGGTAGAAGCAGGAGCCCATCAGGCGCCCCGTGCGGGCGCTCTCCGCCAGGACGCAGCAGCCCGGATCGAGGGCCTCGTAGACGTCGGCGAACAGCTCCGTCGCCGCCGGCCCGCCGGCGAAGATCGGCGGGCGGCCGTTGGCCTGGTACCAGGCGTTGGTCGAGACGTAGATCAGCTCGGCGACGGCGGCCCGGTCCTCCCGGGCCGCCGTCAGGGCCCGCAGGCGGATGGCCTCGCCCGCGCCACCGCTCTCGGTCACCGGCGCGTCAGGCGCGGGCGGCCGTGACCTTGTCCAGCATCACCGGAGGCAGGGGGAAGACCCAGCCCCGGTTGCGGATGATGGCCTGGGCCAGGGCGGGGGGGATGGCCAGGATGATCTCCGGCTCGAGAGCGAAACGCCCGGTGAAGCCCCCGATGGCGCTGCGGGCGTGCACCCCGCCGTAGCCGCCGGCGTCCTCGCCGTCCTTGGCGAAGCTGCCGAAGCCGCCGCCGAAGACCGACTGCCAGCGTCCGGTGTAGCCGTTGACCACGGCCGGGCCGGAGTTGAACTCGACGTCGGTGGAGACGACCATGCCCAGCACCTTCACCGTGTACAGGACGTCGTTCAGGTCGCCCTCGCCGCCGCAGGACAGCGTCCAGTGCAGCGTGCGCAGGTGCAGGTCGGCGATGTCCTGGGCCGCTTGCTGGCCCTCCTTGACGCGCTCCGGGACGTCGTTCATCGGCTTGGAGCCGCCGCCGGCGCCGGAGAGGTAGAGCAGCCCGCTCTCGTGCACGATCGCCGAGGCGATGTTGCGCCCCTTCAGCGAGCCCACGTTGGCCTCGAAGCTGCCGAGGTCGATGCCCAGCTCCTTGACCCGGTCGTAGACGTCGTAGGTGCGGCGCAGCTCCGCCGGGATGATCGACTCGTCGTAATACTTGCCCATGCTCGGGCCCTCCTGTCGTGGCCTGGTTCGGGGCAGAGGCTACACCCTGGAGGGCCCCCCTGCGTAGCCGCCGGGGCGGCCCGGCCGGGAGCGGGCGGGGCCGCCGGGGGCGCGCTGAGGACTGCGCTATAGTCCGGCCGTGTCCGTGCTGACCCGGCGCCGGCCGCGCGCCGCCTACCCCCGCCCGCAGTTCCGCCGCGCGGCGTGGCACTGCCTGAACGGCGTCTGGGAGTTCGCTTTCGACGACGCCGCCCCGCTGCTGACGCGCGCCGCGGCCGCGCCGCCGGCGGCGCCGCCCGCCCTGCCGTGGGACCGCCGGATCGCCGTCCCCTTCCCCTACCAGTCCGCCCTCTCCGGGATCGGGGAGCGGGAGATCCACCCCGTGCTCTGGTACCGGCGCCGCTTCTCGGTCCCCGCGGCCTGGCGCCGGCGGCGCCTGCGCCTGCACTTCGGGGCGGTGGACTTCCGGGCGGACGTCTGGCTCAACGGCCGGCGCCTGGGCGCCGCCGGCGACCCGCCGCACGCTCCCGAGGGCGGCGCCCACGAGGGGGGCTACACCCCCTTCGCCTTCGACGTCACGCAGCACCTCCGCCCGGGCGAGAACGAGCTGGTGGTGCGGGCCGAGGACGCCCCCGCCGGCGACCAGCCCTGCGGCAAGCAGGACCGGGAGGGGCACCGCCCCTACCGCTTCGTCGCCACCTCCGGCATCTGGCAGACGGTCTGGCTCGAGCCCGTGGGGGACGCTCCGGACGGGCCCTACCTGCGCGCCTGCCGCATCGTGCCCGACCTCGACCTGGGCGGCTTCCGGCTGCGGCCGGACGTCGCCGGCGACGCCGGCGGGCTCCGCTTCACGGCGGCGGCGCGCTTCGGCGGCCGGCCGGAGGGGCAGGCCCAGGCCGCGCCGGACGGGAGCGAGGTGCTCCTGCGGGTGGAGGGGCGCCACCTGTGGTCGCCGGACACGCCCTCGCTGTACGACCTGACCCTGCGCCTGGTGCGGGGCGAGACGGTGGTGGACGAGGTTGACGCCTACGCCGGGCTGCGCCAGGTGACGGTGCAGGGCCGGGAGATCCGCCTCAACGGGGCCCCCCTCTACCAGCGCCTCGTCCTCGACCAGGGCTACTGGCCGGACGGGCTGTACACCGCCCCGGACGACGCCGCCCTGCGGGCGGACGTGGCCTGGGCCAAGCGCCTCGGATTCAACGGGGCGCGCAAGCACCAGAAAGTGGAGGACCCCCGCTGGCTCTACTGGTGCGACCGCCTGGGCCTGCTCGTCTGGGACGAGATGGCGGCGTTCTGGGAGGACACCCCGCGCAGCCGGGAGCGCCTGCGCCGGGAGTGGCGGGAGGTGGTGCGGCGGGACGCCGACCACCCCTGCGTCGTCGCCTGGGTGCCGTTCAACGAGTCGATGGGGCTGCGGGCCCTGGACACCGACCCCGGAACCCAGCAGTTCGTCGCCGCCGTCGTGGCCGACACCCGGGCGATCGACCCCACGCGGCCGGTGGTGGACAACTCCGGCTGGTCGCACGTGGACACGGACATCGCCGACTCCCACCACTACGAGCCCGACGCCGGGCTGTTCCGCGCCGCCTGGGAGGCCTTCCACCGCCCGGGGACGCCGCAGCACCACCGCCTGCTGCGCTCCTGGGACGGCCGGCACGAGGGGCGCACCTGGTACGGGCCCGGGTACCGCCACCCGCTCTTCGTCGACGGCCGGGCCTACCGCGGACAACCCGTGGTGGTCAGCGAGTGGGGCGGCTTCTTCCTCGACGGGGGCGCCGATCCGGCCGCGACGCCGGTGGCTCCGGTGCTCGCCCGGCGCCGCGGGGTGGCGCCGGACGGGGCCGCGTTCCTCGCCCGCTACGCGTCGATGGTCGCCGCGTTCGACGCCCTCCCCGACCTCGCCGGCGACTGCTGGACGCAGCTGACGGACATCGAGGACGAGCCCAACGGCCTGCTCACCGAGGACCGCCGGCCGAAGCTCGACCCGGAGCGCCTGCGGGCCCTGAACACGGCGGGGCCCGCCCGGCGGGGGGCGGCCGCCGGCGGGGGACGCGCCAACCGGACCGACCGCTGAGCCCGGGGCGCCCCGGGCGCCCGGGAGGCTAGCCGGGAGTCACCACCGGGCCGGCCAGGCGGTCGAGGAACCAGGACTCGAAGCGGGGCCCGTCCACCTCGAGGGCGACGGCGGCGTTGGCCGGGACGGCGTCCGTCGGGTAGCGGGCGAGCGTCGCCCCGGCGGCCAGGCGGCTCTCCAGCTCGACGTCCACCCGCAGGGGGCGCAGGGTGACCAGCCCGGGGTCGACGGCGGTGGCGGCGGCGAGCGGATCGTGCAGGTGCGTCCAGCCGCGGCGCGCGAACGGCGGGTAAACGGCCAGCTGGTTGGCGACGGCCGCGTGGAAGGGCGTCCCCCCGGCGGCGATCCGCGGCGGCGCCGCGGCGGCGGCGCGCACCCGGGTGGTGACGTCCAGCGGCACGAGGGTCAGCGGCGCCCCGCTGGCGCAGACGGTGTGCGCCGCCTCGGGGTCGCACTTGATGTTGTGCTCCGCCAGCGCCAGGCGCAGCCCGGCGAGGTCGTCGCCGGGAGCGCCCGGGCCGCGCACCGCCCCGCCCATCACCGTCAGGTGGGCCAGATTCCGGGCCAGACGGGGCTCGCGCAGCAGCGCCAGGGCCACGTTGGTCAGCGGCCCGACCGCCACCAGGTGGATCTCGCCCGGATTCGCCATCACGGTGCGCACGATCAGGTCGACGGCGTGCTCGTCCGTCCAGCCCGGGCCGGACGGCGGCGCCGGGGACTCCGCGATCAGCCCCTTCCCCTCGTGCCCCGCCCAGTAGACGGGCACGCGCCCCAGCAGGGGGGCGCTCGCCCCGGCGGCCACGGCCACGTCCGTCCGCCCGGCGAGGCCGAGCAGCTCCAGCGCCATCCGGGCGCGCAGGGCCACGTCGCCGTAGACGCAGGTCACCGCCTCCAGGTGCAGCTCGGGCGAGGTCAGAATCAGGGCCAGGGCGAGGCAGTCGTCGACGTCCGTGCCGATGTCCGTGTCGAAGATGACGCGCGTTGTCATTGGTCTCCCTGATGCCCCTAACGGCGGGCGAGGGCGGCGCGCCAGCGGCCGAGGTCGCCGGCGATGCGCCGCGCCCAGGCGACGTCCGCCGCCAGCTCGGCCGCCAGGCGGCGCGCCCCGGCCTCGGAGTCGACGTCCGCGAGCATGGCCACGAACGCCAGCGGCGTGCGCGCCAGCGCCAGGGGGAGGGCCGCCCGCTCGTCCGGGGTCAGGGCGTCCCCGCCGTCCAGGCCGCCGTCGTAGGCGTCGACCAGCGTCCGCACCCGGCGCAGGCGGGCGTCCGAATCGGGATCGTCCGAGAAGGTCGAGGTGGTGTAGTACAGGGTCAGCGCCAGGTCGTCGATCCTGGCCCGCTGGCCCATGAAGTCCAGGTCGGTGACCAGCACCACCGCGCCGTCCCGGAAGAGGACGTTGTTGTCCCAGAAGTCGCCGTGCACGAGCTGGCGGGGCAGGGGGGCGGCCGCCCCCTCCGCCGCCGCGACCGCCCCGGCCAGGGCCTCCGCCGCGGCCGCCAGGTGGCGCTCGGCGGGCGTCGGGCCCCAGCGCCGCAGGCGCCGCAGCCCGCGGCGCACCCCGGGGAGCACCGCCTCCGGGGCGATGCTGTTCGACGCCGGGGCGTGGCGCCCGGCCGGCGGAGCCGGCAGCCGGCTGAGCCGGCCGTGCAGGCGCCCCAGGGTGGGCAGCCCGGCGGTTAGACGCTCCCAGGTGTTCATCCTGGCGTCGTGGGCCACGTACGGCTCCACCTCGACCAGTCGCCCCTCCACCTCGATCCAGGGGGCGCCGCCGGCCGCCGGCACGTGGCGGACGCAGGGCACGCCGCCGGCCGCCAGGTGGGCCCGGGCCCGCTGCAGGGCCGCCAGGCGGGCCGCCGTGACCCACGGACGGTAGACCCGGGCGACGTGGCGCTGCCCGCCGTCCTCCAGCAGCAGGTTGAGATTGGACGAGCCGCCCAGGTCGGTCACGCCGTCCGCGCCCAGGCCGTAGCGCGCGCCGAGGGCGGCGCGCAGGGCCGGGGTCGACCGGGCCCGAGACGCCGGCCCGCGGGCCACCCGGCGGGCCTTCGTCCCGC
>DATLLM010000641.1:0-6829 GCA_035537855.1 Chloroflexota bacterium
GCGGCCGAGGGCGCGGTAGCCCTCGGCCGGTCGGCACCGGGAAGCTACGGCAACCAGTGGGGCAACAGCAACAGCAGCAGCGCCAATCCCAATCGACGGCCCTGGGAGTCCGGCCGCCCGGAGGGCGGCGCCGGCACGGGCGGCGGGTCGGGCGGGACCGGCAGCGGCATCAGGCGGCGCCGGCGGCGCACCGGCGGGGGCGGCGGAACGGGCGGTTCCGGCGGTTCCGGCGGCGGACGGAGCGAGGAGCGCGGCGGCGCGGAGGAGTAGCCGCGAACGCCTCCTATCCGGGGCGCCGGCCGGCCGGTCCGGCCTCCGGCGCCCTCGTGCTCGGGCCCGTCCCGCTCAGGCGGCGCTCAGGCGGCGCTCAGGCGGCGCCGCGCCGGCGCCGCGGGGTGACCCGGCCCCGTAGCAGCCCGGCCGAGCGGGCGACCCGGCGGCGCAGGTGATCCGTCGCCTGCGAGCGGGCCCGCCTGAAGACGTAGTGGCACTCCTGGGCCGAGCTCAGAAAGTCGGCGGCGACCACCACCCAGGCCTCCCGCGTCCGCGGCAGCTCGGGGAACAGGGTGTGGGCACGGATGGCGTGCCAGACGCCGTCCGGCTCCTCCAGCCGCTCGGCCAGGGCACAGGGGGCGGCCGTATCGAACCAGTGCGCCCCGAGGTCGTGCAACAGGCCGGCCCGGGCGCACGTCCGGGCGTCCGCGTTGACGAGGCGGGAGAGCCGGTGAGCGTGCTGCGCCACCAGCATCAGGTGGTCGTACTCGCTCAGGTCGAAGTGGTGGGCCCGCTCCCGGCTGGAGCGCAGTTCGGGCAGCGAAAGCAGGTCGGCGACGTGCTGGTCGAACGCCGGAGTTCGATCGTAAGACGCTTGCATCCCGGGTCAAATGGTAACAGGATGCTCGCGCTCTGAAGGCACCGATGGGCCACCTTGCCCCGTCCGGGGGGCCGCCCCGGCGCTCCGCGGCGGACGCGCGTCGCGCTGCACGTAGGCGTTCAGGAACGGGTACAGATCGCTCGCCTCGACGATTCCGCTGGGGTCGAAGTCCACGCTGCGGTGGAGCATGATGAACGGGTAGCCCTGGTCGCCGCCGACCGAGGCGTGGGTCCCGAGCTGGTTCTCGAACGTGTAGACGTGGCGCTCGCCGAGCGCGCCCGGCGTCGCGTCGCGCAGGCTGTCCGGCTGGAACGAGGCGGCGAAACAGATCAGGTCGCCGCACTCCTCCATGCTGGCGAATGAGGCGATCTGCCGCGCCACGATCCCCGGCTCGTCGTAGATCTCGAGCGGGTTCGTGCCCTCGACCCGCAGCACGGGATCGGGCCGCTCGCTCCCGGCGTCTGGCCCGGCGTCGCGCGGGGTGAGGCGCAGGTAGGCCGTGCCGTAGCGCCCCTGCACGACCAGCTCGTCGCCCTCGCGGGTGATGACGCACTCCACCGCCGGGTGGTCGGCCAGGGCCTGCACGAACCCGGGGCACAGCGCCTCCAGCTCGTGCCGCTGCAAGCGCCGTTCCACGTCCCGCACCCACAGCTGGGCGAGTGGCCCGCAGGAGATGGCCAGCACCCGCGGCGCGCCCGAATCGTCGCCCTCGACCTCGAAGAAGCGGTCGCCCAGCTTGATCGCGCCCGAGCTACCCATCTCCAGCACCCAGGCGCCGATCCGTCCCCAGGTCCGGAAGAAGCCCGAGCTGCGCCGGGCCACGCCGCCGGCGAAGCGGCCGAGCAGGTTGCCCCCACGCCGGCGGATCGCCCGCCGGCGCCGCCGCTGCACCCGGCGCCGGTCGATCTGGTACATCGGCGCCGCCTGCACGCCCTGGCGCCACCAGGCTTCGACCCAGGACTCGAAGTCGTGGTCGAAGGCCTCGGCAACCGGCTGGCAGCCGCTCATCCCGTGATCGCTGAGGAAGACCAGATCGTACTGCCGGTCGGTCCAGGAGCGCGTCGCCAGCAGCCGGCCGATGGCGGCGTCGATCCCGCGCAGCACGCGCAGCGAGTTGCGCGAGACCGGCCCGCTGTGGTGCCCGACCACGTCGTAGCCGATGTAGCAGGAGTAGATCACCGGCACGCCCCGCAGCATGTCCACCCGCGTCCCGGCGGTCACGATCTCCCTGGCGAACACGTTCAGCAGGACCCGCACCAGGGGAAACGCCCCTTCCAGCACCCGGGGCCGGTCGGTGGCCACCACGTAGGTGCGGTCCTCCATCTCCTGCACCATCTCCCAGGTGGCGTCGATCAGGAAGCGGAGCACCTTGCCGGGATTGAGCAGCGCGATCGCCACGGCCCGCAGCAGTCCCTGGCCGGGCTGGAACCAGTGGGGATTGGCCCCGGCGATGGTCAGCACGTTCCACTCGGCCCCGCCGGACATGATGTTGGAGTAGCTGCTGCCGCCGGCGAGCAGGCCGGGCCGGCCGGTGAGCGCCGCCAGGCGCGCCTGCACCTGGCGCATGTGGTACGGATTGGAGCCCACGATGCGGCGCTGCTCGGCCCGGTCCCACCAGTAGAAGCCGACGATCCCGTCCCGCCGGCCGTACATCAGCCCGCTCTGGATGGGCGGCGTGTCGGCGGCCAGTCCGCAGCGCCAGCGGTAGACGCGGTACTCGCCGCGGTCGATCAAGCGGCGCAGGTTCGGCAGGTAGCCCCGCTGCATCGCCTTCTGCAGGTGGCCGAAGCCCAGGCCGTCGACCTCTACCAGCAGGGTGCCCCGGGGGGAGTTCGCGTCCCCGACCGGACGGAGTCCGACCGAGCGGGCCAGCAGGTAGTAGCGGATGCGGAAGAACCAGGCGGCGAACCGCTCCCAGCGCGCGCCGGCGCCCTGCCCGGCCCGCCGCAGCTCAGCCACCCGGGTCCGCACCCGCCAACGGAGCGAATCCCGGATTCGGACGCCGCGCAACCTAGCGCCTGCTCGCCGGCCGGGCGACCCTTGCCACAGCCTAGATTGTAGCCAGTGGCCGCCCGGCATCCGACTCGAGACTCTCGACCAGCCGCACGTAGCGGCCGGCGAGGTCGCGGGCCGATTCGAGGCTCCCCGATTCGGCGTAAATATGGAAGACGGGCCGGTCCGGATCGGGGAGCACGACCGCCCACTCCCCGTCCGAGCCGAAGCGCACGCCCTCGATCTGCTCGGCCGGGGGGCCGTCGCCCCTCCCGTTGCTCTCGGCTGCGCTCTCCTGGCTGGCCCGCTCGTGCAGCCCGCGCATCACCCGCCCCTTGGCGTCCCAGGGGCAGGTCGCCTCGGCGCTGAACACGTAGTAGGGCGGGACGTGGCTGAGCACCTCGGAGAGGCGCTGATCGACGACGCCCAGGTACTGCAGCAGCCGGGCGACGGCCATCATGCCGTCGAAGCCGGGGTGAAAGTCGGGGAAGATGTAGCTCCCGGCGGCGTCGCCCACCAGGTCCGGCGCGACCGCCCCGTCGACGGCCGCGCGCATCTGCGACTCGGCGCTCACCGGCACGCGCCGCACCAGCCCGCCGTGGCGCGCGGCGAGGTCCTCCAGCACGTGCGGCGCCGTCAGGGGCACGACCACGGTGCTGCCGGGCCGCACCTGCCAGGTCAGCAGGGCGAAGGCGGCCAGGGCCTCGACCGGCCCGACCACGTTGCCCTGATCGTCGATCAGCGAGATGGTCTTGCCGTCGTTGTCCATCATCGCCCCGAAGTGCACCCCCGTGGCGCGGCAGATCGCCGCCAGCTGCTGGAGATCGCGCTCTTCGTCGGCGGCGGCGCGCTGGAAGAACTTCCGCCCCGTGGCGGCGTTCACCGTGATCGCCTCGGCGCCCAGCTCGCCGAGCAGGGTGGGCAGGATGGTGGAGGTGCTGCCCAGGCCGTAGTCGACCACCGCCCGCAGCCGGCCGCCGGCCACCGGCTGGCGGTCGACTCGGGCGAGAAAGGCGTTCGTGTACCGGTCGACCACCGGCTGCCCGACGGTGATGATCTCGCCCACCTCGGTCAGCGGCACCCGCCGGTAGTCCTCCCGGAAGAACGTGCTCTCGACCTTGCGCTCCACGTTCTTGTCGATGTTCAGGCCGCCGCCGTCGAACACCTTGACGTCGATGTTGCTCGAGTCGTCGGGCGAGACGCGCACGTGCAGGCCCCCCTTGGCGTCCGAGACGCGCGTCTCGTAGCGGGCGACCGGCACCGGCACCTCGCCGATGTCCAGGATGTCCACGCCGGTGCTGACCAGTCCGGCCATCAGGGCCCGCTTGATCATGCGCGCGGCGAAGGACAGGTCGCGGTTCGTGGTCACCACCGCGCCGCGGGGGAACATCGAGCCGTACGCCGCCCCGAGGCGGGCGGCGAACTCCGGCACCATCTCGATGTTGGCCAGGCCGGAGACGCCGGAGCGGGAGAAGATCCCCCGCCGCGCCTGCGTGCTCCAGATGATGCTGCTGCTGACGGTGGCCCCGGCCTCCACCTCCTTGTTCGGCCACAGCTTGACGTTGGGCCGGATGATGGCCCCCTCGCCCACGGTGCAGTTGTCCCCGATCACGGCCCCCTCGAAGACGACCGTTCCGGACTTGAGGCTGCACTGCTTGCCCACGAGCGCCCCGTGCAGGTCCGTGCGCTCGCCGAGGTACGAGTTGGGCCAGACGACGCTGCGGTCGACGGTGGCCCCCTCCTCGACGATGGCGTAGTCCCCGATCACCGTCGGGCCGTGGATCACCGCGTGGGAGCGAACCTCGACGCCCTTGCCCAGGAAAACGGGGCCGTAGATGCGGGCTGACGCCGCGATCGTCGCGTCCCCCTCGGCCTCCGCCCCGGCCACCCAGACGCGCCCCGAGGCGTGGGCCTCGATCTCGTGGCCGGGCATGTCCAGGTTAACGACCCCGTTGAGCATGTCCGCGTTGGCGCGCACGTACTCGGCGATGTTGCCCACGTCGCACCAGTAGCCGCCGGCGACGTAGCCGAACATGGGGTCGCCGTTCCGGAGCAGCTGGGGGAAGACGTCGTTGCTCCAGTCCACCGGCACGCCCGCCGGGACGTAGCGGAAGATTTCCGGGTTGAGGACGTAGATGCCGGTGTTGACCGTGTCCGAGAAGACCTCCCCCCAGGAAGGCTTCTCCAGGAACCGGACGACCCGCCCCTCGCGGTCGACGATGACCACCCCGTACTCCAGCGGACTGGGCACGCGGTACAGGGTCAGGGTGGCCATCGCCGCCTTGGCGCGGTGGTAGCCGATGATCTCTTCCAGGTTGAAGTCGGTCAGGGCGTCCCCGCTGATCACGAGGAACGGCTCGTCCAGCAGATGCTCGGCGTTCTTGACGCTCCCGGCCGTGCCCAGGGGCGTCTCCTCCACCGTGTAGTGGATGCGCATCCCGAAGTCGCTGCCGTCGTCGAAATACTCCTGAATCACCCGCGAGAGGTATTGCAGGGTGACGACGACCTCGGTGATGCCGTGCCGCCTGAGAAGATTGAAGATGTGCTCCATCACCGGAGCGTCCACGATCGGCACCATCGGCTTGGGGCGCCCGATGGTCAGGGGGCGGAGGCGGGAGCCTTCGCCCCCGGCCATGACGACGGCCTTCATGGACTCGCTCTCCTCTGGCGCTGCACCGCTACGCTACCACGCCCCCTGCGCCCCAACAACCCTTGTCAACCGTTATAGCTGCCAAGAGAGGCGAGATAGGCAAGAAAAGCACCATGATTCGTTACGTATCCCTTATCGTACTCACCCTCTGTACCCTGCTCTCCCCGCTGCTGGCCGCCTTCGGCCCGGCGGCGCCGGCGGCGGAGGCGGCCCCAACCGAGCAGGCCTCGCTGCCCTTCTTCCCTGAGACCGGGTACCGCATCGCCAACCCGCAGTTCTCGGACTTCTTCACCAAGCGCGGCGGACTGCGCACCTTCGGCTACCCCGTCTCGCGCGAGTTCCTCTTCCTCGGCACCCGCGTGCAGTTCTTCCAGCGCCAGATCATGCAGATCCGTCCGGACGGCAACGTGGGCACGTTGAACATCCTGGACGAGGACCTGATGCCCTACACCCGCATCAACGGCTCGGTCTTCCCCGCGCCCAACCCGGCGGTGATCGGCGGGGCGCCGGACCCGGCCGCGCCGAACTACAGCAACCAGGTGATCGCGTTCGTCCAGGCGAACGCCCCGGACTCCTGGAACGGGGTTCCGGTCAACTTCAACCAGACCTTCAACAACACCGTCCGCTACGAGGAGGCCTTCCCCGACCGGGCGGCGCCGCAGTCCCTCATGCCGGGGATCAACCTCGAGCTGTGGGGCATCCCGACCAGCCAGCCGGCCTACGACCCGACCAACACCGGGTTCGTCTACCTCCGCTTCCAGCGGGGGATCATGCACTTCGACAGCGCAACCAATACCACCCAGGGGCTGCTCCTGGCCGACTACCTGAAGGCCATCCTGACCGGCGAGAATCTGCCGGCCGATCTGGATCAAGACGCCCGCAGCAGCCGCTTCTACAAGCAGTACGCCCCGTCGCGGCCGCAGGGCCTGAACCGGCCCGCTCAGCTCCCCGGCACCGACCTCACCGGGGCGTTCGTCCAGGACACGGCGGACGGCACCCCGGTGCCGGTCGTGCCCGGACGCCTGCAGGCCCCGCCGTTCGATCCCAACCAGATCGGCTACGGCATGGGCGCGCACCTCTACTACCAGGATCAGGGGCGCATCACCCGCCTGACCCGGGAGGCCGGGTTTGGCTGGCTCAAGCAGCAGGTGCGCTGGTCTGACGTGGAGCGGACCAAGGGGCAGCCGGACTGGTCCGAGCTGGACAAGATCGTCGACTTCTCCCTCAAGGCGCCGACGAACGTCATGTTCAGCGTCGTCTCCTCGCCCACCTGGTCGCGCGCGGCCGGCGGCGTCGACGGGCCACCGGACAAC
>DATLLM010000642.1:0-2385 GCA_035537855.1 Chloroflexota bacterium
CCGCAGGAGTACCTCGATCGCTACGATCCCCGGGCCCTGCCGCCCCCCCTGCTCGGCCCGCAGGGCCTGAGCGGGCGGCCCCCCATCCTGGCCGAGGCCTCGCGCCAGAGCTACGCCGGCATGGCCCGCGGCTTCCTCGACTACTCCCCGCAGGAGATCCGGGAGGCGCAACGGGCCTACTACGCCATGATCAGCTTCGTGGACGACGAGGTGGGGCGCATCCTGGCGGCGCTGGACGCGCTCGGCGCGCGCCGGAACACCCTGATCGTCTTCCTCAGCGACCACGGCGAGATGCTCGGCGACCACCAGCTGATGCTCAAAGGGCCGATGATGTACGAGGGCGCCGTGCACGTCCCCCTGATCCTGAATCACCCGGGCCGGCTGCCCGCCGGCGAGCGCCGCGCGGACCTGGTCAGCCTGATCGACCTGTGCCCGACGGCGCTGGACGCCGCCGGCCTGCCCGATCTCCCCGGCGGGCAGGGGACGAGCCTGCTGCCGCTGGCCAGGGGCCGGGGCGAGGGGCGCGGCTACGCCCTCTGCGAGTACCGGGACAGCGGGCACCCCTACGACCCCCCCGTGCACGTCACCATGCTCCGCCGGGGGACGCACAAGCTGGTCGTCCACCACGGCCCGCCGGCGACGGCCCGGGCCCGCAGCGGCGAGCTGTACGACCTGGAGGCCGATCCGTTCGAGCTGACCAACCTGTGGGACGATCCGGCCAGCCGCGAGGCCCGCTACGAGCTGGAGCGTGGCCTGCTGGACACCCTGGTGGCGACCGAGGACCGGGCCCAGCCCCGGGAAGCGTACTGGTGAGGCCGGTGACCGAGCCGGCCGCCGCGGGCGGAGGCCCTGGCGCCCCGGAGGCCCCTGCCCCCCCGGACGTCCAGGAGGTCCAGGAGGTCCAGGAGGTCCCGACGATCAAGGAGGTGGCGGCGCGCGCCGGCGTCTCCCCCAGCACCGTCTCCAACGTCTTCCTGGGCCGCGTGCCGGTCAAGGAGGGGACCAAGCGCCGCGTGCTGCTCGCCGCGCGGCGCCTGGGCTACCAGCCGGACGGACGGGCGCAGGCCCTGCGCACCGGCCGGACGCGGACCCTCGGCCTGTGCGTCCCCTTCATCACCAACCCCACCGTCGCGGCGATCGTCAACGGCGCCACCCGCGCGGCCCAGGAGGCCGGCTACGCCGTGACCGTCTGCACCATCGAGAACGAGCCCGGACTGCAGGCGACCTACCTCGACCTGCTGCGGCGCGAGCGGGTGGCCGCCGTCGTCTCCCAGCCGGCGGGGCGCGACCCCGAGCCCTACGCCACCTTGCAGCGCGCCGGCGCCGCCCTGGTCTTCGTCGACCGGCGCCTGCCCGAGCTGGTGGCCGACTTCCTCACCCCGGACTACCGCGGCGCCGTGCGCCAGGCGGTGGCCCACCTGCTGGCCACCGGGCGCCGCCGGGTAGCCCTGGTCACCGGACCGCGCTGGATCGACTCCACCCGGGAGCGCATCGCCGGCTACCAGGCGGCCCACCACGCGGCGGGCGTGACGGTGGACGAGTCGCTCCTGCTGGCCACGGACGGCCGCGCCCGGCGCGACCCCCGCGAGGCGATCGACGAGGTGCTCGGCCACGCCCCCGCCCCGGACGCCCTCGTCGCCGGCAGCGCCGACGTCACCCTGACCGCGCTGGCCCGGCTCAAGGCCCGGGGGCACTCCGTCCCCGGGGACGTGGCGCTCGTCGGCACCGGGCAGCTGGAGTGGGCGCCCCTGGCCGATCCGCCCTTGAGCATGATCGAGGTGGATGGCGAGGCCCTGGGACGCGAGGCGGTGTGCCTGGCCCTCAGCCGCCTCGCGGCGCCGGACACCGCGCCACGGGCGATCACCCTCCCGGCCCGCCTCGTCCTGCGCACCTCATCGGAGCGGGCGTAGCCCGAACAAGCTCTTCCTGAACGGATGGCGTCCAGAACCTTCGGGCAGACGGGTGGCCGCATTCCTGGCCCGAACGCGGATGCGCCGCAAGCGCGGATGCGCCTCAAGCGCACTGGCGATCGCTCTCTTTGCGCGGGCGCGGATGCGCCGCGAGCGCACTGGCGATCGCTCCTTTTGCGCGGGCGCGGGCGCTGACCGGCAATCGACCCACCGCGCACGGCATCGTCGACCACGCCAGAGAGGCATGGGGCACCGCGGGACCGTCCCGGCAACCGCTCGCGACTTCGCTCCGTACGGCGGAAGGAGACCCGCGTGCGGCCCCGGCCGGTGACTCCCGTCGGTCTCAACGCCTGCGCCGCGGCGTCCGGATTCGCCGCCGCCGAGCGCGATACCGTGCGCGGCGAGCCCGCCGGTCCCCCTCCGGCCGCGCCCGCGCATAATCGTGCTCTTCGGCTGCCGCCTACCCCCCTCCCGG
>DATLLM010000643.1:0-3269 GCA_035537855.1 Chloroflexota bacterium
CCTCGAGGCCCGGCGCCGACTCGCGTGCGCGCACACCGGGGCGGCCTGCACGCAAGCGGTGGACCGACTCTTCGCCCTGGCCGGCTCGACGCCGATCTATTCCGGTCACCCGCTGGAGCGGTGCCTGCGTGATCTCCACACGGCCAGCCAGCACTTGTTCGTGTCGCCCGTCTGGTGGGAGAAGACCGGCCAGTACTACTTCGGATCAGGGCTGGGCATGCCCTAACCGAAGGCCCCCACGGGTCACCGGCACACTCCGGGAAATCTGTACCGTACGGGCCCGCTCCCGACGTGTAGGGGGAGGCGCTGCCCCAGCCGGCGCGTCGTCAGCGGCTCCCAGCGGTACTCGCCCCGCGGCACGACGTGGGCGCACTCCAGCGGCCGCCAGGTGCGGCCGACGCCCGGTGGAGGGCGGCGCCCCTGAGCTCGCAGCAGCTCGCTCGCCGGACGGCCCCTGAAGCGCTGCGCGGCCGGGCGGCTGGCGGCCACCGGCGTGGCGTCGCTCGCGTCACGCTCCGCCCCGGTCCCACAACTCCGCGTCGGTCTGCGGATCGGGCAGCCGGCCGCGCAGCGCTCGGGCTGCGACGCCCGAGCGGAGGACCGCCACCACCGGCGGCGCCGGGTCCGCGTGGACCCCGGGGAAGAGGAACTCCCCGGGCAGCGCGGTGGCGAACGCGAGTCGTTCGACCGGCGGCGTGAACTGCGCGTCCACGCCGAGCTTATTCCCCCGCGGATCGATCCGGTACCAGCCCAACTCCGGCAGGCGGACGGCCGCCAGGCCGTGGAGCACGAAGGCCGTCCCGGCCGTGTCGCGGGCCTGGCGCTGGTAGCACAGGCCGGCGGGCAGGCCGTTGGCGCGCAGCAGGGCGACGAGCAGGTGGCTCTTGGCGTAGCAGAAGCCCGTACCCGCCTGCAGGACCTCCGACGCGGCGCAGGTCAGCTCGTCCCGCCCGTCGTCCATGCAGTGCCGGATCTCGTCCCGGACCCACTCGAAGCAGGCCCGGCTCACGGCGAGCGGATCGCTTCGTCCCGCCGCCAGGGAGCGGGCGCGCCCGAGCACGGCCGGGGCCGTCCAGTCGAGGACCTCGGTGGCACGGAGAAACGGCTCCGTCGCCTCCACTGTGCGCACTGCGGTCTCCGTGGCCATCCCTGCCGCTCCTCCCGGTCGCGTGTCGACAAGCTTAGCCCCCGGCCTCGCCAGCGCCAGCTGCGCAAGAGCGGCCTCGGGCTCACCGCCGGGCCTGAGGCCGCGAAGGCGACGGACCCCGCAGCGTGTCGGATGGCCGACGCGCACAGGGCCCGTACCGTACAGATCTCCCGGAATGTGCCGGGGACCCGCCCCAGGCCGGTGGGGCAGGGGGGAACCAGACGAGCCCACTTTCCCCACCGGCCTGGGGCGCGGGTGGGCGCGGTCACCGGCGCAGGCCCGCGCCGGCGCCCGAGCAGATGAGTCCCAGACCCTCACTGCTTGCTAGATCCTCGAACGCGACCGAACACGCGAGCCTGATGTTAGAGACGACCCGATGACCTGAACCGCAGGCCACGGCGCCTCCACGCCCCCCGCCGGCGGCGACGCTCCAGGGAAGCGCGAAGCCTTGTCCCGCCCGCCGTGACCGGCAAATGGGCTCTATCGCCAGGCTCACGCCATCTGTTTCCTGGGCGCCAGCCGCCCCCGGGCGCGGCTAGCCGCGCGGTGCCGTCCCGCAGGGTGGGACAGAGCCAGCCGCCCTCGTCGAACTCGTTCCCGGCGGAGATGCGCACGGTCGTGGCGTCGGCGGCCGCCGGGTACCGGCCGGTCCCGGCCAGCGCTCGCCCCAAGTGCGCGGCGAGCTCGGCGGGCGTGGCGGGCGGCGCCCCCGCGGCGGCGGCGGCGGTCGTCCACGAGACCGGGTGCTCGACGCGGGGGCGGGGATCCCGGCCGGTCGTCACCCACGGGACCACCCGCAGGCCGGCCTCGCGGAACGCGTCCCAGTGCCGCTCGGCGGCGCGTGTGAGCTCGAGAGCTCGGCGAAGGCCACCCCCTCGTCCCGGCCTCGGCGTAGGCCGAGCCGGCGATGCCCTTCACGTCCCGCTCAAGCTGGCCGCTGGTCGGATCGCTGGTGCACGCACGCTCGGGCATCGCCGGTTCCGAGTCTAGAAGGCCACCACGGGGAAGTCCGGTGGCACCCCGAGATACACCTGCCCGAAGGTCCCGTAGCGGTGCTCGGAGGCGAAGACATGGTGGCGCATCGTCTGGACGTCCCGGAAGCACCGCTCCAGCGGGCTGCTGGCGCGAAACGCCGTGGTTCCCGCGATGCCGCAGGCGAGCTCGACCGCCTGGACCGCGCTGCTCATCGCGTGGGCCATCCCCAACAGGAGGTCCGCCTTCTGCTCCAGCGAGTGGGGCTCGCCGGTGACGCACCGCCGCCACGCTTCGCTGAGGCCGTCGAGCAGCAGCAAGCGCCCGGAGCGCAGGATCGCTTCGGCGCGGCCCAGCTGGGCTTGGGCTGACGCCCGGTCCTTCAGCAGGCCACCCGAGGCCACCGGGGTCTTGGTCCGGGCGAGGTCGGTCACCGCGTCGAGCGCGCGGCGCGCCACCCCCAGCATCGGCGTCGGGATCCCGGACGCCGCCGCGCCCACGACCGGGAGCCGATACAACGGGCCGCGGTAGTGCGATCCGGGCTCGAAGTCCGGCACCATCGGGAAGGTCCTGGATGTGGGCACGTACACGTCGGTCACCGAGATGTCGTGGCTGCCCGTGCCCCGCATCCCCAGGCCGTCCCACGTGTCGAGGATCTCGCACGCCTCGCGCGGGACGTAGACCATGCGCATCTCGGGCTCGTCCCCGGCGGCCCCGGCGGAGTCGTCGGCATCCACGAGGACCGTCGAGGAGATCCAGTCGGCGTCGTAGCAGTTGCTGACGAACGGGGCTCGACCAGAGATGCGGTAGCCGCCGTCGGTCGACGTCGCCAGCAAGGGGCGGCCGAACTGGGCGGCGATCAGGATGTCCGCGCCGCCGCGGTAGATCTCCTCGGCGCCCGCGTCGGGCAGCCGGCAACAGAAGAAGGCCCAGTCCAGCGGGTTCTCCAAGGTCCACGCCGCCGCCGAGTCGTGGCGCCCGAGCTCCTCCCCGACGAGGGCGCGGGTGACGGGGTCGGTCTCCAACCCCCCGAGCGAACGGGGAGTCGTCATCCGTAGGAGGCCCGTCTCGCGCAGGGCCTCCAGGACGGGCCGGGACAGGCGGCGCTCCCGCTCCGCTTCCTGGCTGTGCGCCCGGAGGAGCGGCGCGA
>DATLLM010000644.1:0-2161 GCA_035537855.1 Chloroflexota bacterium
GGCAACAGGGGGGGTACGCCGGCCTGCATGTCCCGGCGCGCGGGGTGGGGGACGGTGCGGAAGACGATGATCCCTTCCGGCGTGACCTCGGCGAGGAAGTCGGCGAGGCGCCGCAGGCGCTCGGCCTCGTCTTTCCACTCCTCGCGCTCGAAGTAGGTGGCGGCGAAGGGCACGGCGGTCAGGGTGAGGCTGCGCTCCTCCAGCAGGCCGCGCAGGCGGCCGGGCTGCCCGGCGAAATCCGCCAGGGCCTGGCGGTGGGCCTCGACGCCGGCGTAGCCGGCCCCGGCGACGCCGTCGAGGACGTGCTCGTAGAGCGGGTCGGTCCAGTTCAACGGGCTACAGGCGACGCGGGCCATCGGATGCTTACGATATCATCCCTGCATGCAGGTCTCGGCGGCGCAGCGCGCGGTCGTCCTTGTCTCCCTCGCCGCCGCCGTCGTCGCCGGCTGCGCCCCGCAGCAAGCGTTCACGCCGCGGATGACCTCGCAGCCGGTAGCGACGCCGACTCCCGCCGGGGGCCAGGAGGCGGCCGGGGCCCGCGGCGGCAACTCGGCGATGAACGCCGAGCAGTCCGTCGCCGTGATCGGCCAGGCCTACGCGTTCCTGCTCACCACCTACGTCGAGCCGGCCAGCTCGGCCACGCTGCTGCAAGCGGCCTGGGACGGCTTCGTCGCCGCCCTGCCGCCGGATCAGCCGCGCCCAGAGGCGCCGCAGCTCACCGGGACGGACCCGCGCGAGGACCTGCGCCTCTTCCGCGCCGCTTACCTGGCGGCCGCCGGCCCGGCGGGGGGCGGTGAGGAGGGGCAGTCCCGCCTGGCGCACGCCGCCGTGCGGCGCATGGCGGAGAGCCTGAACGACTGCCACACGGCCTTCACCGACCCGCAACAGGCGGAGGAGCAGGCGGCCCGCCTGCGCGGAGACGTGCGCTTCGGCGGCGTCGGCGTGCGCATCAAGCGCAAGCCCAACGAGCCGATCGTGATCTGGGAGCTCCTGGACGGCGGCAGCGCCGGCAAGGCGGGCCTGAAGCCGGGGGACGCCATCGTCAAGGTGGACGGCAAGGAGACAGCGCCCCTCCCCCTGGACGAGATCGCCGCCATGATCCGGGGGCCGGAGGGCAGCCAGGTCAAGCTGACCGTGGAGCGGGCCGACGGGCGGCGCGTTCAGGAGGTCTCCCTCAAGCGCGTCTCGGTCGCCGAGCCGGCCTTCAAGAGCCAGCTCCTACCGGGCAACGTGCCCTACCTGCGCCTGTTCAGCTTCTCCCAGTACGGGCAGACGGAGCTGCTGCAGGCGATCCGGGACTACGAGGCGAAGAGCCCGCCCGGCTGGATCATCGACCTGCGCACCAACAGCGGGGGCGAGCTGCAGGTGCTGCTCTCTCTGCTGAGCAAGTTCCTCAAGACGGGCCCCTTCGCCTACCAGGTGGACCGCCGGGGCGCCCAGGCCGCGTTCGGCCCGGACGGCACCTACCTGCCGCGGCAGCACCCCATCGTCGTCCTGGTCAGCGACAGCACCTCGTCGGCGGCCGAGCTCTTCGCCGCCGCCGTGCAGCACTACGGCGCGGGGACGGTGGTGGGGACGCGCACCGCCGGCTGCCTGGGGATCGGCAACCGCTTCGACCTGCCGGACGGCTCGGGCCTCTCGGTGACGGTGCAGAAGCTGCTCGGTCCCGACGGCCGGGAGCTGAATAAGGTGGGGCTCAACCCCAAGGAAGTGATCGAGGTGTCCCGCGCGGACCTGGCGGCGGGGCGCGATCCGCAGCTCGACCGGGCGCTCGTTCTGCTCGGGGCCAAGAAGTAGCAGCTGAAGAAGAAGCGGCGGCAGAGGGTAGGCCCGCACCCGTAGAGTCCGATTCTGCGCGGGCGGAACCGGCAGTGGGAGGGGCGCCGCTCGAGGAGTCCGATTCTGCGCGGGCGGCGGCGGTGCTGGGTGGACCCGCGCCCGTAGAGTCCGATTCTGCGCGGGGGCGGCCCGGATCGTGGACCGGAGCGGCGCCCGAGGAGGACGGTCTTGCGCGGGGGCGGCCCGCAGCCGGCCGCGGCCAGGGGGCCGCGAGGCTCCGCCTACGCCGGCAGCGGGGGTCGGCCCACCGCCCGTTGCCGGACGGCGCCACCCGCGCCCGGCCCACCGCCCGGCGCTCCGCGCTCCCGGGCGGAGCCCCCGA
>DATLLM010000645.1:0-3756 GCA_035537855.1 Chloroflexota bacterium
GGCGGGCACATCGCCGCCCAGGCCGCCTCGTCCATCCCTCTGGTCCGCGACTATACGCCATCGCGTCCGCCCGCCCCCGCGGCGGCGCCCGGCGGCCGGGTGCTCCGGGTGCGCCGGGAGGCGCCCGCTACAATCCCGGGAGTGGCCGACTTCAAGCTGATCGCCGTCGACGTGGACGGCACGCTCCTCACCAGCAAGGGCACGATCTCCGACCGGACGCGCGCCGCCCTGCGCCGGGCGGTCGACGGCGGGGCCCTCTTCGCCGTCGCCACCGGACGGCGCCGGCGCACGGCCGAGCCGATCGTCGCCCAGCTCGATCTGCCCCACTACCTCGTCTCCAGCCAGGGCGCGGCCATCTGGCAGGACGGCGACCTGCTCGAGCACAGCCACCTGCCGGCGGCGAACGCCCGCGCCGCCCTGGACGTCATAAGCTCGCTGGACATGGCGGCGGTCGTGCTGGGCAACGCGCAGGACGAGGACGCCCTCTACACGTTCGGCGACTGGGAGGCCAACGACCGCCTCGCCGCCTACCTCAACCGCAACCGGCAGTTCATCCGCCCCCTGAACGGCGCGTCCCTCGAGCACGATCCCGTCGAGCTGATCGTGATGGACACGATGGAACGCCTGGAGCGCCTGGACGTGGCCCTGACCGGGCACCCCACCCCCCCGGCTGAGGACGCCCCGGCGGAGGGCGGCCCCAGCCCGGTGCTCCCCCTGTGGCGGGTGATCTTCTCCCGCAACCAGTTCACCGCGGGTGGCGCGATCGAGATCGTCGGCCCGCAGACCTCCAAGGCGAGCGCCCTGGATCGCCTCTGCCAGCGCCTCGGCCTGACCGCGGCGCAGGTGGTCGCGTTCGGGGACAACGTCAACGACGTGGAGATGCTGGCCTTCGCCGGGATGGGCGTCGCCATGGGCAACAGCACCGAGGACGCCATCGCCGTCGCCCGGCGGGTGGCGCCGTCCAACGACGAGGACGGCATCGCCGTCGTCCTGGAGCAGCTCGGCCTGGCCTGAGCCCTCCCCCGGAGGCCCTGCGTCCCGACGAGGGGCCGCGCCGGGGCGGCGAGGGACGGCGAGCGTCCGCGCCGCGGTTCAGGCCGGCCCGCGGTCCGGCCGCACCTCAGGGAATAGCGCGGCGACGCGCTCCAGGAGCCGGCCGGCGACCGCTTCCTTGCTCATCAGGGGGAGGTCCTCGCGCTGCCCGTCCCGCCCCAGCAGGGTCACCCGGTTGGTGTCCGTGCCGAAGCCGCTGCCCGCCTCGGTGACGTCGTTGGCGCAGATCAGGTGCAGCCCCTTGGCCACCAGCTTGCGCGCCGCCTCCTCGACCACGTCCCGCGATTCGGCGGCGAACCCCACCTTCACCAGGGACTCCCCGTACGCGCGGTGCACCGCAACCAGGATGTCCGGGTTCTGCACCAGGTGCAGATCGAGGGCCGAGTCGCCGCCCGACTTCTTGATCTTCTGCTCGGCCACCGACTCCGGGCGGAAGTCGGCGACGGCCGCCGCCATCACCAGCGCATCCGCGCCGTCGCACGCGGCGATGACCGCGTCCAGCATCGCCCGGGCCGTCGGCGCCCGGCGCAGCTCGACCCCCCAGGGGTCGGGCAGCACCGTATTCCCGGCGATCAGAGTCACCCGCGCCCCCAGGTCCCGCGCCGCCTCGGCGATGGCGTAGCCCATCTTCCCGCTGGAGCGGTTCCCCAGGTAGCGCACCGGATCGAGGGGCTCCTGCGTCCCCCCGGCGGTGACCACCACCCGGCGCCCGGCCCAGGCCGCGCTGCGCCCCAGGGCCAGCCGCACCCCGGCGAGGACGTCCTCCAGGGGGGCCAGGCGTCCCTCGGCGTTGATCCCCTCGGCCAGACGCCCGACCACCGGGCCCACCTGCACGGCCCCCCGCTCGCGCAGGGTGGCGACGTTGGCCCGGGTCGCCGGGTGCTGCCACATGTTGACGTTCATCGCCGGGGCGATCACCAGCGGCGCCCGCGTCGCCAGGGCGGTGCAGGCGAGCATGTCCTCAGCCGAGCCGGTCGCCAGACGGGCCAGGGTGGTCGCCGTCGCCGGGCAGACCACGAGCACATCCGCCGCGGCCCCGAGCGCCACGTGGGCGCTGCTGAGATCGGGCGTGAACGCGTAGAGATCCGAGTACGCCGGGCGGCGGGTGAGACTCTCGAACGTCAGGGGGGTGACGAAGCGCTGCGCCGCCTCGGTGAGGATCACGTCCACCTCGGCGCCCTCCTGGACGAGGGTGCTGCAGAGCTGCGCCGCCTTGAAGCAGGCGATGGACCCGGTGACGCCCAGCACCACCCGCCTCCCGGTGAGTGACGGCATCCGGGCTACCGGTGCGGGCTCTGGCTGGCCGCGCCCTGGAGCAGCCGCGCCGCCGCCTCCCACGCCGCATCCACCGAGATCAGCTCGATGCAGCGGCACCCCGGACAGGCCGAGACCGGCCCGGGCACGAACGCCCGGTGCTGCGAGCAGGCGTCCGGGTGGACGAGCCCCAGCCCGACGGCGTTGTACGGCCCGTTGATCGCCGGGTCCGTCGGGCCGAACATCCCCAGCACCGGCGTCCCCACCGAAACGGCCAGGTGCAGGGGCAGCGAGTCGTTCCCGATGAACAGATGACTGCGCCGCACGAGCGCGGCGAGCTGCCCCGGCGTCGTCTGCCCCACCAGATCGACGGCCTGGTGGCGCATGGAGAGGCGCATCTGCCGCGCCAGGGGCTGATCGGCGCCGTGCCCGACGACGAGGATGCGCGCTCCGGTCTCCTCGACGATCCGGTCGGCCAGGGTCGCGAAGCGGGGCGCCGGCCAGCGCTTCTGGGGCATCACCATCCCCGGGTTGCTCGCCCCGCCGGGGTGCACGACCACCAGCGGGAACCGCCCGGTGAGGTCCCACTCCTCGAGCAGCCGCGCGGCGAACCGCTCGTGCTCCTCGTTGGGGACGTAGCGCATGTGCGGGTCCGGGGCCGGCAGACCGAGCGCCCGGACGACGTCCAGCATCAGCTCGACCTCGTGCCTGGGGCGGTCCCACGGCACGCGCACGGTGAGCGCGAAGCCGCGCCCCGAGCTGTCGATCCCCGCCCGGTGCGGGATGCGCGCCAGCCACGGCGCCACCGCCACCCGCGGCGACCGATCCAGCACCACCGCCAGGTCGTACTTCCCCGCCTTGAGCGTGCGCGAGAAGCGCCAGACGTCCTTCCAGCCGTACCGCCCGGGGGTGCCGAACGCGCCGCAGTCCAGGATCTCGTCCGCGTCCGGGATGCCCCCGGTGAGCTCCGTGTACCACTTGCCGACGGCGAACGTGACCTGCGTCCCCGGATACCCTCGCCTGATCGCGGCGAGCGCGGGCGTGGAGAACAGGATGTCCCCGTACGACGCCGGCTTGATGACCACCACCCGCCGGATGTCCTCGGGGCGGGGAGCGCCCCGCTGCGGGAACACCGCACCCAGCCCCCTGCCGGAGGCGGTGACGAGTGTATCGCGGGGCGACCGAGACATGGGAGACACCGCTTTGCCGTACTATGCGCGACGGCTGCCGGCGACGCCCGGAAACTCCCGTGCAGCGGGCCGCACATCCAACTATATGCGTGCGCCGCCGGGGCGTCAACGCTCCTGTGCCTCCCTCCGGGGGATGCCACCGCCCCGGGCCCGTGGCGGGGCGCGGATTCCGCCATCGCTGCCATCGCTGCCATCGCTGCCATCGCTGCCATCGCTGCCATCGCTGCGGCCCAGGACGCGCCTATACTCCCTCAACCAC
>DATLLM010000646.1:0-7924 GCA_035537855.1 Chloroflexota bacterium
GCGCCCTGGCGGGTGACCAGGCGGAGGGCCCGACTCTCCGCCCCGCGCTTGACCGCCTCCAGCCGGCGCACGGGCGAGTCGTCGCCGGCCCGGCGCAGGGCGTCGAGCACCGGCAGCCGCAGCGCAGCCGGCAGTCCGGACACGGGGCGGTCGTCTGAGCGGTCGGGCATCGTTCGGTGCGTCGACTCTATCCCCTCCTACTTGCGCGCGGCGCCGGCTGGACGGGACGCACCTCCCTCTAGTGGCCCCGCTCGCACACCGTCTCCGAGGCGCCGGGGGCTAGCCGGCGGCGGGCGGGGCCTTCGGCGGCGCCGTCACCCCCGGCGGCAGCGGGGCGATGAACTCCAGGCGGTTGTTCCAGGGATCGACCACGTAGATCCGCCAGCACCCGCTGTAGCTGTAGTCCAGGCGGGTCTCGATGCCGTGGCGCTGCAGGCGCTCGCGCAGCGCGGGCAGGTCGCGCACGGAGATGGCCACGTGCGGGCGGACGTTGGCGCGGTAGTCCGGCACCAGGCTGACGTGGAACTCGGACGCGCCGCAGGCGTACCACCAGAGGTTGCCGCTGCCGCTGCTCTCCAGGGGCGACGCGAGAGGCACGAAGCCGATCACGTCCTCGTAGTAGCGCTGGGCCGCCTCCTTCTGATCGGGAGGCACGCCCACCAGGACGTGGTGCACGCCGAGGAACTCCGGCCGGCGTTCGCCGCTGTCCGCGCTGTCCGCGCTGTCCGCGCTGTCCGTGCTGCCCATGACCCTCCCCGTGTCCCGAGCGTCCGCTGCGGTCCGCGCCGGAGGGTACCAGCCTGGGGGATGAGGCGCGGACGCCACCGGCGCGGCCGATACACTCTGCCCTGAGGAGAGATGCCGATGGGCGTGACGGAGGAGCGGGGCGAAGCGGCGGGGCGGCGCTCGCGGCGGGCGGTGCTGGCCGGGGCCGGGCTGGCGGGTGCGACGGGCGTGGTGGCCGTCGCCTGCGGCGGGTCGGGCGGCCCCGGGGCGGCCCCCTCCGGGGCCGGGATCGCCGCCCAGGCGGGGACGTTGCAGTGGATGCTCTGGGATGCGGGGCCGGAGCGGATGCCCTACTACGAGCAGATCGCCCGGGAGTTCCAGGCCCAGCAGACGGCGGTCAAGGTGGAGCTCGTGCCGCCGCTGACGGGCAGCGGCAGCTACTTCGACAAGCTCAAGACGCAGCTCGCCGCCGGGCAGCCGGTGGACATCATCGGGGCCAGCCCGGTGTGGGTCCCGGATGTGGCCACCACCGGCATCTCCAAGGAGCTGAACGGCTTCCTCTCCCGGGACAAGGCGTTCAAGATCGACGACTACGCCAAGGGCGTGGTGGACGGCGCCTCCTGGAAGGGGCGGCTGCACTTCCTCACCCTCTTCGGCAACTTCAACCTGCTCTACTACAACAAGGCCCTGTTCGACAGGGCCGGGGTCAAGTACCCGGACGACACCTGGACGCGCGACCACGTGCTGGACGCCGCGCGGCGGATCACCCAGCGCAGCGGCGACGCCGGGTCGGACGTCTTCGGCTTCAACTTCGCCCGCGACCTGAACAACACGCTGCCCTGGATCTGGCACAACGGGGGCGACGCGTTCGATACGCCGGAGGACCCGAAGCGGGCCACCATGTCCGCGGCGCCGACGGTGGACGCCGTCACCTGGCTGGCGGACACGATCAACCGCCACAAGGTGGCCCCCGGCGAGGGCGGCGCCGCCCAGCCCACCTTCCAGTCCGGGCGGGTGGGGATGATGACCCAGGGCGTGAACTCCCTCGGCGTCGTCGCCCGGGAGGCCACCTTCGCCTGGGACATCGCCGTCCACCCCAAGGGGAAGGCGGGGCGCCCCAACTACGCCGGCACCCTGTACTACGGCATCGCCAACGCCACCAGACTGCCGGACGCGGCCTGGAGCTTCGCCAAGCACCTCTGTGGCGTCCCCGGCCAGAAGATCTTCGTCCAGGCCCAGATCGGCGCCCCGGTGCACAAGGATCTGGAGAAAGACTACCAGCAGATCGCGCCCCCGCCGGCCAACCGCAAGGCGGTGACGGAGACCCTGCCCAACCTCAAGGCCCTGCCCAAGACGGTGAAGATGATGGACATCTACAACCCCGTCTTCGGCGAGAGCCTGAACCAGATGTGGGCCGGCTCGGTCAGCGCAACGGAGGGGTGCCGCCAGATCGACGACCGGGTCGCCGCCATCCTCAAGAGCTGACCGAGCCGGGCACCATCTGGCGGTGCGGCCGGCCAACGATCAGCCGGTCGCCGGCCTCGGACACGAATCCCTCGGGGCGGTGGCGCAGGCGGGCGGCGAGGCGCGCCCGCCAGGGCGCGAGCCGGGCGTCGCCGTCCGGCTCGCGGGACAGGTCGTGCCGCTCCTGGGGATCGGCGTCCAGGTCGAAGAGGTGCTCCCGGCCGGTCTGCGAGTACCAGACGTACTTCCGGTGGCCGTCCACCAGGAAGTGCATCCCCAGGTCGTTCTCGTAGAGCCCGGAGTGCTCGCCGTGCAGGGCGTCCCGCCAGCCGGCGGTGCCCGCCGCGCCGCCGGTGGCGGGGCGCAGCAGGGGCAGCACGGAGCGCCCGGTGACGCTCTCCGGGACGGGCACCCCGGCGGCGTCGAGCAGCGTCGGCATCACGTCCTGCAGCCCCACCGGCTCGTCGCGGGCCGCCCGGGGCGCGAGTCCCATCCAGGCCGGCGCCCGCAGCAGGAAGGGGACGCGCGCCGAGCCCTCGTAGGGGAAGCACTTGCGGAAGTGGTGGTGGTCGCCCAGCATCTCCCCGTGGTCTGAGGTGAACAGGAACAGGGTGTCCGCGAACAGCCCGCTGACCTTGAGGTGGTCGATCAGCCGCCCGATCTGGTCGTCGACGTGATTCATCAGCCCGTAGTAGGCGGCGCGGCAGCGGCGCATCGTCTCCCGGTCCAGATTGACGAACCAAGAGTCGATGTCCTGCCCCTTCCCCGGTGGCACGTCCGGCGCCCAATCCCCGATCACCGGCTCGGGCAGGTCGAGGTCCATGTAGCGGTCGTAGTAGAACCGCGGCGGGGTCAGCGGCGGGTGGGGCTCGATGAAGCTGACGTTGAGGAAGAAGGGCCCCGTCGGGTCGCGCTTCTGCAGGAAGTCCAGCGCCTGGGAGACGCACCAGAAGCTGTGGCTGAGCGTCTCCGGGAGGTGACTCGGCCGGCCCACCCAGCCGTTCTGGGAGACGCCGTGGCCGACCCCCGCCTCGAGGGCGTCCGGCGCGCCGCCCTGCCGGCGCAGCCAGGCGACGTAGTCGTTGTCCTGGTCGCCGCGGTTGGTGCCTTCGGCCAGGCGCAGATGGTGGAATCCGTAGAGCTTGCGCCGGGGGTGGAGGTGCAGCTTGCCCACCATCTCGGTCTGATACCCCGCTCGCGCCAGCTCGCCGGGCAGGGTGTGGGGGACCTCCCAGGGGACGCCCATACGCATCCCCACCATGCCGTGCCGGTCCGGCGCCTGCCCGGAGAAGAGCGTCCGCCGCGCCGGGACGCAGGAGGGGCACTCCGAGTAGGCCCGCCGGAAGTGGGCCCCGGCCGCGCCCATCAGGTCGAGGTTGGGAGTGGACAGCACCGGGTGCCCGTCGATTCCCAGGCAGTCCCCCCGCCACTGGTCTGCCAGGATGAGCACGATGTTGGGGCGCCGCTCGGAGGCGGTCGGTCGGTCGGTCATCGCCGGCAGTCTACCCGCCGGCCGCTTCCACGCGGGGACACGGTCCGCGGCAGCCGGGGCCCTACCCGGGGCCGGGGGCCACCTCCCGCGGCCCCCGGGGCCCTACCCGGGGCCGGGGGCCACCTCCCGCGGCACCCGGGCCAGGATCTGACTCACCACCTCGTAGTTGATCGTCCCCAGACGGGCGGCCACCTCCTCGGCGGTGATGCGGCGCTCGCCCCCGGCGCCCGCCTGGGCGCCGATCAGGACGACCTCGTCGCCCACCCGGGCGCCGGGCACGTCGGTCACGTCCACCATGCACATGTCCATGCACACCCGCCCCACCAGCGGCGCCCGGTGCCCCCTGACCAGCACCTCCCCCCAGGTGGCCGGTGCGCGGCGCAGTCCGTCGGCGTAGCCCATGGGCAGCACGCCGATGCGCGAGGGGCGAGCGGTCACCCAGGTGGCGCCGTAGGAGACCGGCTCGCCCGCCCGCAGGTCGTGGATCTGGGCCAGCTGGGTCTTCAGGGCCAGCGCCGGGCGGAAGCCCCCGGGCAGGGGGGCGTCGTCTCCGGGGCGCAGGCCGTACAGGGCGATCCCGGTGCGCACCAGATCGAAGCGCGCTTCGGGGAGGCGCAGCGCGGCCGCGCTGTTCGCCGCGTGGACCAGGCGCGGGCGCGGCAAGCCGGCGGCCGCCCAGGCCGCGAGCACGCTCCGGAAGCGGTCGAGCTGGCGCCGGCTGGCGTCGAGGTCGGCGGCGTCGGCGGTGGCGAAGTGGGTGAACAGCCCTTCCAGCCGCACCCCCGGCAGGGCGAGCAGCTCCCGGGCGAAAGGGACGACCTCGTCGGGCGGCAGCCCCAGGCGGTGCATCCCCGTGTCCACCTTGAGGTGCAGCGGCACCGGCCCGCCCTCCAGGGCGAGCGCCGCCCGGGACAGGCTGCGCGCCAGGTCGAGGGAGTAGACGCAGACGGAGACGCCGAGGCGGACGACGTCGCGCGCCTGCCAGGCGGGGGTGTAGCCCAGCACGAGCACGGGGGCGCCGATGCCGTGGGCGCGCAGGGTCGCCGCCTCGCTGAGCACGGCCGTGCCGAGCATCGCCGCCCCGTGCTGCAGGGCGATCCGCGCCACCCGCACGGCGCCGTGGCCGTAGGCGTCCGCTTTGAGCACGGCCATCACCCCGGCCGGGGCGACGATCTCCCGCAGCCGGGTCAGGTTGCCGGCGATGGCCCCCAGGTCGACCTCCATCCAGGCCGCCCGGTCCTGGTGCAACGGCACCACCTGCTTGGCCCCCGGGGCCTGACGGACGAGGACGCCCGGCGCCGCCGGGGCCGCCAGCAGGCGCTCGACCACCCGCTCCAGGCGCGCCGGCTCGGCGCCCTTGACCAGCACCGTCGCTCCCGGGGACGGGCCCCCCGGTGGGACCCCCGGGGGGCCTCCCGGGGGGGCGTCCAGCAGCTCGCGGACGCGGGCGGCCGTGTCCTCGGCGGTGTGGGTCACGCTCGCCCTGCCGGCGGGGAGGCCGGCGGCCACCGCCGCCCGCGCGGCCACGGCCGCGCCGTCCCCGGTGGCGACGACGTGGTCGGCCACCGCGGCGATTCGCTCCCCGATCGCCCGGTAGGCCGCCTCGCCCGCGCCGCCGATCTGGCCCAGCACCAGCACCCGGGGGCGCGGGCAGTCCGCCAGCACGTCGAGGGCGGCCCCGGTCGAGGCCAGGCTGGCGGAGAACGAGTCGTCGAGCAGGCGCGATCCGTGCCGTCCCGGCAGCGGATTGAGCCGGCCCGGGACCGGCTCGATCGCTTCCAGGGCCGCGGCCACGTCCGCCAGGGCGTGCCCGCGGCTGAGGGCGACGGCCGCCGCCGCCAGGGCGGCGTACGCGCTGTGGCGCCCCATCAGCCGGGTGGCGGCGGCCGCCGATTCGCCCGCCCAGTGCAGCCGGAAGCGCAGGGCCGGCGCCCCGGCCGGGGCCGCGGGGTCGCTGCGCAGATCGGTGGCCCGCAGGGCGGCGTCCGGACCGGTGCCGAAGCCGATCAGCTCAACCGGGCGACCCGGGCCGGCGAGCGCCGCCATCGCCCGCACCCGCGGGTCGTCCGCGTTGAGGAACAGCCGCTCCTCGACCGCGGCCGCCAGGGCGCCGTACTCGGCGGCGAGCCGCTCCGGGGTGCCGAAGACGTCGAGCAGGGCGGGGGCGACGTTGGTCACGATTCCCCACTGCGGGCGCACCAGGCGGCAGAGGGCGGCGACCTCCCCGGCGCTGTCGCTGGCCAGCTCGAGGACGGCGGTCTGGTGCGCCGGGGCCAGCCGGCTGAGGCTGATCGGCAGGCCGAAGAGGTCGTTGAAGTTGTCGTTGTCGAAGACCGCGCGGGGGTCGCCCTCCAGGTGGCGCAGCAGGGTGGCCACGGCCCGGGTGGTCGAGGTCTTGCCCACGCTCCCGGTGACGCCGATCACCAGGGGCGACTGCCGGCGCAGGACGTGGGCCGCCCAGGCGGTGAGGGCCGCCCGGGTGTCGCTCACGGCGACGCAGGTCACGCCGGCGGCGCGCGCCGCCGCCGGGGCCAGGGGGCGCTCGCAGAGCACCCCGGCGGCCCCCCGGCGGCAGGCGTCGGCGACGAAATCGTGCCCGTCCGCCCGCTCGGTGCGCACGGCGACGAACATCTCCCCGCCGCGCACGTTGCGCGAGTCGTGGGCGAAGCCCTCGAACGTCCGGCTGAGGGGCTCGCCGACGACGTGCGCTCCTTCGCCGGCCGCCCCGTCCAGCAGGTCGTCCAGCAGGATCACGGCAGCTGGATGGGCGGGCGCCCCAGCTTGAGCAGCAGCTCGGTGTGCCGGCGCAGATTGGCGGCCACCGGCATGGCCCCCTTCTCGCCGCGCATCAGGGGTTGCAGCAGGACGTGCCACAGGCGCGTCCAGTCCCGCTTGTAGCCGCCCCAGTAGGACCCGGCCCGGTCGCCGGGGACGCGCACCGAGCCGGACTTCAGCTCGTCGGCGAAGGTCTGCCGGAAGGGCGCCGCCGGGGGCACCTCGGCCTCGACGAAGCGCGCCTCGAGCGAGCGCCGGGTCGGCTGCATCTGCCCGGCGTCCACCACCAGCCGCTGCCCCGTCTCCGAGAGGCAGGCGAAGACCAGCCAGGCCCAGGCGGCGTCCTTCTGCAGAGAAGCGCGGGGGAGCACCAGGGGGGAGTAGTGGGCCCCGGAGACCGGGACGCGCCGCAGGGGCGCCGGCAAGGCCCCCCAGCGCAGCCCGGCGGCGTTGAACTGGCGCAGGCGCCAGGCCCCCTCGTAGGCCACGGCCACGTTCCCCCGCTCGAACGCCACGGCGCCCGCATCGGCGGCCGCCGGGGTCTCCGGGGCGGGCGCCGCCACCAGATGGCGGCACTGCAGGTCGGCGACGAACTGCAGCGCTTCGAGGGCCTCAGGGGCGTCGACCGGCACCCGGGCGTCCGCGGTCAGCAGCTCGCCCCCGCCGCTCATGATGAACCCGGCCAGGCCCCAGCTGGTGTTCGACGCGAAGCCGTAGACCTGCGTGCTGCGGGCGTCGAAGCCCCCGTCCGTGGGGTGCCGGCCGGCGCCGTCCACCGTCAGCCGGCGGGCGATCCCCAGCAGGTCGTCCCAGGTCATCCGCTTCCTGGGGTCGGGCGCCGGGAGCCCCGCCGCCTGGAACAGGTCGGCGTTGAAGACGAGGGCGTAGGCGCCGCCCTCCCAGGGCAGGCCCCAGCGCTTGCCGTCGTACTGGGTGGCGCCCCAGGCGCCGCGCTCGAAGTCGCCGTCGCGGTGGTCCCGCTGCCGGCCGAGGAGCGGCTCGAGATTCTCCACCGCGCCGTCGCGGACGGCGCCCCCGACGGCGTCGTGGCTGTGCGAGACGGCGTCCGGGGGCGTCCCGGCGGCGACGTCCTTGCGGAACACGTCGAGCCAGTCCGGGGCGAAGTCCGGCTCCACCTGCACCGCCGGGTTCTCGACGGCGAACGCCTGCACCTGCTCCCCGACCAGGCGCCGGGTGGGGGCGTCGTCCCGGGTGAGGAAGCGCACGCGCACCGGCGGCGCCACCGTCCGGCCGGGCTCGGGCTGCACCGCGACCAGGGCGCCGCATCCCGGCAGGACGGCCAGCGCCCCCAGGGCCCCCAGCCGTCCGGCGGGGCCGAGGAGGGCCCGCCGGGAGGTGCGTCCGGGACGGGGCCAGGTTTCCACCGTGATCCACTATAACGAGGGACGGGGGGGAGCGACGGCGGCGGGGACCTCGAGACGCCCTGCCCCCGGCCCCCGGCTATAC
>DATLLM010000647.1:0-3597 GCA_035537855.1 Chloroflexota bacterium
GGCGCTGGCCGCCCTGCGCTCCGCCCTGGGCGCCCTGGGCGCCGGCGGCCCCACCCTGGGCGCCGCCCTGGGCGCCGGCGGCCCGTTGCCCGGCGGCGGGGATGATGCGCACCATCTCCTTGTCGCGCAGGGTGGCCTGACCGGAGACGACGACCTCCTCGCCGGTCTGCAAGCCGCCCTTCACCTCGGCCTTCTTGTCGTCCTGGAGGCCGAGGTCGACCGGGCGCAGCCCGGCCACGTTCTCGGCGACGACGAAGGCGTAGGGCCTATCGTTGCGCTGCACGATGGCGTCGCGCGGGACGGTGTTCACGTTCTCGCGGCGCTCCAGCTCGACGGAGAGCTGGGCGAACATGCCGGGGCGCAGCCGCCCCTCCTGATCCTCCGGCTTCACCTTGACGGTGAACGTCCGGCTGCGGGTGTCGCCGCTGGGGAAGACGCTGGTGACGAGGCCCTTGAACTGCTCGCCGGGGTACGCCGTGACGGTGAAGGTGGCGGGATTGTTCTCCTGGAAGCGGGCGATGTTCAGCTCCTCGACCCCCAGGGCGATCTCCACGTCCTTGGAGATGACGGTCATCAGCGGGGTGTTGGTCGAGACGACCGAGCCGACGCTCACCGGGCGGTCAGAGACGATGCCGTCGAAGGGAGCGGTGACGAACGCCTCGGTCAGGTTCGCCTGCTGGATGTCCAGGGCGGCCTGCTGCTGGTCGACAGCGGCTTGAGCCTGGGCGACGCCGGCCTCGGCCGCCTGGCGGTCCTGGTCGGTGTACTGCCGCTGGCGCCCGGCGAGGGTGGCTTCCGCCTGACTCACCGCCGCGCGGGCGCTGTCCACGTCGAACTGGCTCGGCGTCTTCAGTTTTTCGAGCGTGGCGACCGCGGTGTCGAGGGCGGACTGGAGCTGGGCGATGTTGGCCGGGTCCGGGGTGCGCGCCTTATCCAGGTTGGCCTGCGCCTGGACGACGGCCTGCCGGGCGTTCTCGATGTCGAACGGGGTGACGTTGCGCAGCTTGTCCAGGTTGCTCTGGGCGGTGTCGACGGCGGCCTGGGCGGTGGCGAGGTCGGCGGCCGTCGGCGGGGCCGGGTTGGCGATGCGGTCGTAGTTGGCCTTGGCGTTGGCCTGGGCCTGCTGCAGCAGGCGGACGTCCCAGTCCGTCGGGCCCGTGTTCTTCGCCCGGTCGGCATCGTTCTGGGCGATGCGCAGGTCGATCTGGGCCTGGGTGATGGCCAGATCGAGCTGCTGGCGCGAGGGCGAGGACGGGGTGGTGCGGGCGTTGGCGTCCGCGATCGCCTTATCCAGGACGGCCTGGGCGCGCTCGACGCGCAGCTCGAGGGTGGCGACGTCCTCGGGGCGCGGCCGGGCGGTCACGCCCGGCCCGAGTCCCCCGTCCATCGCCTGGGTCAGGCGGGTGTTGGCCTGATCGAGGGTGGCCTGGGCGGCGGCGAGGTCCTCCGCCCGCGGCGGGATGGGATTCCTGAGGAGGTCGAGCCGGGCTCGGGCCGAGCCGAGCGCGGACTCGGCGGCCCGGACGTCCTCGGGCCGCCCGGCGGCCTCGACCTGGGCCAGCCGGTTGCTGGCCGCGTCCAGCTGCGACTGCGCGGCGAGGACGTCCTCCAGCCGGCCGCCGGCCTGGGCCAGGTCGAGCCGGGTCTGCGCCGTGTTGACGGCCGATTGGGCCGCGTTGACGTCCTCCTGGCGCCCACCGGCCTGCACCTGGGCGAGGCGGATGCGGGCCGTGTCCAGCTGGGACTGGGCCACGGCGACGTCCTCGGGCTTGGCCCCGGCCAGGACGGTGGCCTGGCGGGACTGGGCGGTGGCCAGGTTGGCCATGGCGGCGGCGACGTTCGCCTTCGCCTGGGCCACCTGGGCGTCGTTGGTGGTGTGGTCGAGCTCGGCGATCAGGTCGCCCGCCTTGACCATGCCCCCGATATCGAACGGCAGGCTGGTCACCCGCCCGTTGATGCGGGGCAGGATCGACACCGACTGCTTGGGCTGGATCGTGCCCCCGTAGTTGACCGCCGAGGTGACCGTCTCCCGCGTCACCTTGGCGGTGGAGACGGGGACGCCCTGCGGCGCGGCCGGCGCCTGGGCCTGGCCGCCGGCCGGTTGGGTCGCCGGCCCGCAGGCCACGACGCCCTGGACGACCAGGGCGGCGGCGCCGCCGGCGGCGAGGAGCACTCTTGCCTTTCCGAGGACCACCCGATTCACGCCACGTCTCCTGGATTCGATTGGCTGCTGCGATCGACGACGACGGTGACTGCGGTGCGAGCGCTGCCGGCGCTGCCGGCGCCGGCGCGTCAGTCGCCCCCGGCGTCGGCCACCATGGCCGACGCCTCGGGCACCGGGCCGCGCGCCGGGCCGGCCGGACCGGGCGCCGGGGACAGGGCCGGGGTGGCGCCCTTCCGCCGGCCGGCCCGCCAGGCCCGCAGCCGGCCGGGGGCCTCTTGCAGGTCGTTGAACCCGGCGTAGAGGGCGGGGACGAAGAGCAGGGTGAGCAGGGTGGAGGTGATCATGCCCCCGATCATGACCACGGCCAGGGGCGAGCGCGACTCACCGCCGGGGCCGGCGCCGATGGCCAGGGGGAGCATGGCGCAGATCAGGGTGGTGGACGTCATGATGATCGGGCGCAGGCGCACGGGGCCCGCCAGGAGCAGCGCCTCGCGCACGCTCTTGCCCTCTTTTCGGACCGTGTTCGTGTAGTCCACCAGCAGGATGGCGTTCTTGGAGACGATCCCGGTGAGCATGATGATGCCGATGAGGCTGAAGATGTTCAGCGACTTCCCGGTGACCCACAGGCCGCCGAAAGCCCCCACCATGGCCAGGGGGAGCGAGAAGAGGACGATCAGGGGGTAGAGGAAGGACTCGTACAGCGCCGCCATGAGCATGTACATCAGGATCACGGACAGGCTCAAGGCGCTGACCAGGGCGATCACGGCGCGGTCGAGCTGGCTCGCCCCACCGCCCACGATGGCCCGGTAACCGGCCGGCAGGGGCACGTCCCGCTGCGCCGCGCGCACGTCGCGGGCGACGTCGCCCACGGTGCGCCCGGAGACCGCCCCGCTGACGCTGACCGAGCGGTTCCGGTCGGAGCGGTTGATCTGCGAGGGGCCGGTGCCGCTCTCCACCCTGGCCACCTGGCCGAGGCGCACGAGCACCCCCCGGTTGTTCAGGATGGGGATCTCCTCCAGGTTGACCGGCGTGCCGTTGGGGTCGCGCCGGCCCATCACGCGTACGTCTACCTGAGTCTGATCCTGTATCCGCAGCTGGGTGGCGACCGACCCCTGGATGGCGGTGCGCATGGCCTGGGAGACGGTGGTGCTGGTCACGCCCAGGTCGGAGAGGGAGTTGCGGTTGACGGTGGCGCGCAGCTCCGGCTGGCCGGCCTGCCCGGAGTTGTTGATCTCCACGATCCCGGGGACGCGCCGCAGGACGCCCTCGTACTGATCGGCCAGCTGGCCGAGCACCTCCGGATCGGGGCCGACCAGGCGGATGCTGACGTTGTTGCCGCCGCCGCCGAGGGCGCTGGGGAGGTTGGTGGTCAGGGAGACGTCCGGCAGCTCGTCGTCCAGCTTGCGCACCTCGTCCTGGATCTGCCAGACCGA